>JAFSNT010000102.1 GCA_017443295.1 Clostridia bacterium | reverse complement strand
CCGGATTTCACCATACGATTCCGCAGGTTCTTTTTCTTGCTCACCTTCACGCGCTTCATGGCGGACTTAATGTTCGGCAACTTCCTTCACCTCCTAAAGAGTACTTCGCTGATAATCAGCATCGGTTATTCTACCACAAAGGAACGCAAAACGCAAGTGGTTTTTTTGATCTTTTTTCATTTCTTGGCCCGTACTTTGGAAAAGAAATCATATTGCTTTCCATTTTCAATCGTGGTATAATTGGGCCACGAAGGAGGGAAGATCATGCAGTGTATTCCGATTCGGGATTTGAAGAACACTTCCGAAATTTCCGCCATGTGCAAGCAATCCAGCGAGCCGATTTTCATCACCAAAAACGGTTACAACGATATGGTCATCATGAGCGCCGAGGTTTACGACCGCATCCGGCTGTATACGATCTATGAAAAAATGATGGAGGCCGAGGCGGATATTCAGGCGGGCCGGGTTTCCGACGCCAGGGAAGCACTGGCAGGATTGAGGACGAAATATGGCCTATAACGTACTGGTCACGGAAAAAGCGGGCGAGGATTTGGATCAGATCGTTCGGTATTTGCTGCTGAACCTTTCCAATCCCCCGGCCGCAAGCGCCTTCCTGGACGCTGTTGACGCAGTGTACGCGCGTTTGGAAGAAACGCCCTTTCTGTACCCCCTGTGCCGTCAGCCGCTCTTGTCTCCTATGGGCTGGCGGAAAGCAGTGATCCGCGGCTATTTGATGCTTTACAAAGTGGCAGAGGAAGAAAAAACGGTTTATGTGGAACGGTTTTTCAGCGGCCTGGAGGATTACGAACAGAAGCTTTGACCCGAGGGCAGCGCGAAACCTGTCGAACGTATCCGCTTGAAGCGGGACGGCAAATATAGTATAATAAGGGCATCGAAACACGGAGGTTCTTCGTCATGGGAAAAAGGAAGGGTTTGCTGGTTTTGCTGCTGATTGCCGTGCTGGCGCTCAGTGGCTGCGGGGAGCAGAATGGCGGCGCGTCGCCCACCGCCGGGCCGGAGAGCGGGCAGGAGAAGGCCGCTTCCGTGCTGGGTCAGGCCCAGGGCGCGCTGGGGGACGCGGTGCGGGCGCTCATGGAACCCTACGCGGAAACCCTTTCCCAGGCGGCAAAGAAAAGCGTCGAAAGCTTAGCCCACACCATTCCCGGCGATATGCTGAACCAGATGGCGCTGGACGCGGAGGCGGAGGACATAAAGCCGCAGGAGGGCCGCTGGCGCTTTACCCGGCGGGATTCCGGCGCGTATTCCTATGAGGCCACGGCCTGGGACGCTATGGACGAATACGCCCAGGGGGAGGGCGTCACCCCCAACCCCGCCGACGAAACGCCCCTGGACAGCCAGCTCAACGGCGACTACGCCGTATCCGGCGGCGGTTTATTTGACCGGACGCGGGATTACGACGCGGCGGAAGATCTATCCGGCGGTACGGCGATTCTGACCGATTCCCTGAACGGCCAGGCCACGGGCTACGAGCTGTTCCGCTTCTGCGTGCGAAACGGCGAGCTGATTTTTGCCGACGCGGCCCTGGACGCAACGGTGCAGGACGGAACCGCCGCAGGAAACAGCTACTTAGCCGCCGTGGGGAGCCTGCGGGCCGACGGGCTGGAGATCGTGGAATACCGCCTGACCAGCTTGGACGACCTGCCCGACCCCGCCGCGCTCAATTTCTCCCGCTTCCTGCTGACCGTATCCCCTATGACCCATATTTCCATGAAAACGGAAAAGCCGTCCAAATAAAGGGACGATTCGATTTTGGGGCTGTGTCGGGCCGTTCCGGCGCAGCCATATTCTTTATAAAGCAAAATCAAAAATTCAGAAAAAACCCCTTGACTCTCCCACCGTGGCAGGCATTATGATCTGCTCGAGCTCAAAAGGAACACAGCAGGAGGTACCGCCGTGCTGAAAATCGGAGAATTTTCAAAGCTGTCCAGAATCAGCATCAGAATGCTTCGCTATTACGACGAAATCGGTCTCCTGAAGCCCGCCGAAATCGACTGCTTCACCGATTACCGGTATTACAGGGAGGATCAGCTTCCCATCGTGGGCCGCATCACGGCCTTGAAGGACATGGGCTTCCCCCTTGCCGACATCGTAAAAATGCTGGAAGCATACGACGACCGGGAACAGATGGAACGGTTCTTTTCCGCCCGGCGAAAGGAGCTGGAAGCCGCCGCCCGCGATACGGCGAACAAGCTGACGCTGCTGGACGCGGCCCAAAACAGGCTGAGAAAGGAAGAAAACATGGAATATAACGTAACGATCAAAACCATCCCCGCGCGCTATGCCGCCACCCTGCAAATGACCTTGCCCCACTATGAGGACGAAGGGCTGCTCTGGGGCAAATTGACGGAAGAAACCTGCCGCATGAAGCTGACGGAAGCCGACCCCTGCCTGTGCGCCGTCACGTATTTAGACGGGGAATACAAGGAAGAGAACGTGGAAATGATGGCCTGGAAAACCGTGAAGGGCAGCTACCCGGACACGGAACACGTAAAATTCCGCACCCTGCCGGAGGTCACAGTAGCAAGCTGCACCTACCAGGGCAGCTACACCCGGATCACCGACGTGTACGCCGCCGTGGTCGCCTGGATCGAGGCCAACGGCTATGAACCGGCGGGGCCTATGTTCAATATTTATCATGTGAGTCCCCATGAGACGCAAAACCCGGATGCGTTCGTGACGGAAATCTGCTACCCGGTGAAAAAGAAATAATCCTAAAATCGAACGCTGCCGCGGTTTTGCTTCCGCGGCAGCGCCTTTGCTTTACTTTCTCTGCATCTCGTTATACTGCTTCACGATGCCGTTGAGAAAATCCAAATGCTCGTAGCCCTTCAAATACACGATGTTGATTTCCCGCATCATGCTCAGGTTTTCCACCGACAGCACCACTAACTTTTCTTTTTTGATCTCGTCCATGCAGGCGCTTCGGGCCAGGATGGAAACGCCGAAGCCCCGCCGAATCAGATCCTTGATGCTGGCAATGCTGTCGATTTCCATGGCCACGTTGAAATCGTCGATGCTCAGACCCTGGGTTTCCAGGGAAGCGGAGAACAGATTGCGAGTGTTGGAATTGGGCAGACGCAGGATCAGCCTTTCTTCCTTCAATTGACTGATGCTGATCATGGTTTGCTTCGCCAGCCGATGGGTGGGCGGCACCGCCAGCACCAGGCAATCCGTGTCCAGCATGAGATACCGAAACGCGGGGTCGGCGATTTTTCCTTCCACGAAGGCGAAATCCAGCTCGAAGCTCCGGAGCATGGTGTACAGGTTGTCGGTGGTGTTGGTGAGGATTTTCAGGTTCAGCCGGTCCAAATTGTTGGTGTAGGCCGCCAGGGCCTCGATGATGGCGCTGCTTTCGGCGGTGTGGGTGATGCCGATGGTGAGGGAATGAATCTGCTCCTTCTCGTTTTTCAGAGCCTGCTTCAGGTTGTTGGACAGCGCCGCCATGCGCTGGGCGTACCGCACGATCAATTCCCCTTCCGGGGTGAGCGTGAAGCGGTTGTGGGCGTGTTCAAAGATTTTTACCTGCCAGTATTCCTCCAGCTGCCGGATGTGCTGGCTCACGGCGGGCTGGGACAGCCCCAACTGACCGGAAGCCTTGGTAAAGCTGCCGGTTTCCACGATTTTCAGCAGCGACAGCAGGCGGTAATCCACCATCTTCCTCTCCTCCTTTCAAACGGTCTCCACGCTGATTGGCCGGATATCTCCGGTTTTTCCGCGCAAGTAGCTTCTGTACATTCCGTTCGCCGCGGCGCAGCACAGGGCGTCCGCCAGGGGCGTAGCCAGCACGATGCCGTAGGCGGGCCAAACGCGGTCAAGCAGGAACATGAGCGGGATATCCACCAGCCCCTTGCGCAGCAGCGCCAGGAAAAAGGACTTTTTTCCCTCGCCCACGGCCTGGAAAAAAGAAATATAGGTGTAGGCGCTGGCCGAAAACGGCCCGCCCACGCACAGGATGCGCAGGAACGTTTCGCCAAAGCAAAGGGAGGGCGACGCGCTGTGAATAAAAATCCCCGTCAGCTGCCGGGCAAAGGCCAGGTTGACCGCGACGCAGAGGCACGCCGTACCCACCGCCGCGAAGTGCGCGGTTCTGACGGCTTTGCGCATGCGCTCCCAGTTGCCCGCCGCGCAGCTGTAGCCGATCAGGGGCAGAGCGCCCTGGGCGATGCCGCGCACGATGCAGTGGGCCAGCATGTTGATCTTCTTTGCCACGCCCACCCCGGTCTGCATGGCCAGGCCGGAAAGGGACATGAGCTTATCCAGCATGGCGTAGGAAATGTTTTCAAACAGCGTCATGATGCACGCGGGCAGCCCCGCCGTCAGCACCGCGCCCGGCACCCGATTATACCACATGCGGGGGGTATAACGGTAGGACAGCAGGGATTTTTTGCGGATGGCCGTCTGAACGGCGATAAAATACAGCAGCGAAATAAAATTGGAAAGGGCGGTGGCGATGGCCGCGCCCAGCGCTTCCCTGCCGGGGGGCAGCAGCACGAACATAAAGAGGGGGTCCAGGGCGATGTTCAGCACGCCGCCCAGCATGATCCCGGCGCTGGCATGCACGGAGCGGCCCTCGGAGCGGATCAGGTGGGAAAACAGCCCGCCCATGGACGTGGCGGCCCCGCCGATCACCACCGTGACCACCAGATATTCCACCGCGTTTTTGTGTACGCCGGGGTTGGTGCCGCCCAGCAGATCCGCAAACAGGTGCCGCCCCACGAAGGCCAGCCCGGAATACAGCAGCACCGTCCCCAGGCACCCCCAGAACGCGAATGCCGACGCGGCTTTTACCCGATCTTCCTTTTGCTTGCCCAGAGCGCGGGAAATCACGCTGGCCCCGCCCACGCCGAACAGATTGGAAATGGCGGAAAGGAACATGAAGGCGGGCATGCACACGGTCACGGCGGTCATCATGGCGTCGTTGCCCGCCAGGCCCACGAAAAAGATGTCCGCCATGTTGTAGACCACCAGGATGATCTGGCCGATCACCGTGGGAAAGGCCAGGCGATAAATGGCCCTGGGTACGCTGCAATGCTCAAACAGCTCCCTTTCCTTCGGATTCATTCAGCGTCACCTCCCCCATGCTTTTTCAAAAAAACGCGATAGACGCAGCCGCGAACAGAAAGCTTTCGGCGGTTTGAAATCTCCCATCCGGGGAAAAAGGAAAACGGCATACCTGCGTGACGCCCGAAGGATTCACGCACGGTTTCTCTCACTGTTCTTCGTGTTCCCTATCATATAAACTTCCATGCCGGATTGCAAATTAAACTTCCATAAACGCCCATAATATTTTCTTATGGGCCGGCCCAAACGGGCGGGCAAACGCAAAAAAGCGGGCCGCGGCTCATAAATCCCCCAAAAATTTCTGATAGCCCCCATGAAAAGTCTAATGCCGCGCCGAATCCCCCTCGGGACGCGGCGCGGCATTTTTCTGTTTCAAAGAAAAAAATCGAAGGAATTTTCTCCCTTCGACGGCTTCATATTACCACATTTGGGGCAAAATTTCAAGTCTTGTATTCGGTTGGAAGATGTGGTAATAAGTATTCGCCAATTCAGAAAGGGGGCTGTCGAAATGGAGAATGTAACCGCGAAGGTCAGCTGCTTTGCCCGGGCCTATCACTGCAAAAACAGCGCCGTTCCTATCTTCGCCGACACGGCGGCGGAGGGGCTGCTGGGGCCGGACTACGATGAGATCGCCCAAAGCATAACGCAGGGCATGGGGTTCTTTCTGCCGGATTTTCACGGCGGCGCGGAGGAGGGCCTGCGCCTGATCGTGGACAGGCAGCTGTCCCCGTCGGTGCTGGGCAGAAGCGCGTACTGCGAACGGCTGCTTCAAATCGAGCGGCGCTTGGGCTGCCGCCAGTACGTTCTTTTCGCCGCCGGGTATGATACCTTTGCCGTCCGGAATCAGAACGCATCCCTGGAAGTGTATGAACTGGACCTGCCGGATGTGCTGGCAGATAAGGAAAGGCGAATCCGGCGGGCGGGCATGAAGTCCCAGGCAGTTTCCATTCCCTGCGACCTTGCGGAAGCGTCCTGGCAGGAGCGGCTGGTCGCGGGCGGGTTTGCGCGCAACGAAAAAGCCTTCGGCAGCCTGCTGGGGATCAGCTATTATCTGGACAAGGGCGCGTTTCAAAGCCTCCTGAAGGGGATCAGCGAAATCTTCCGCGAAGGCTCGGCCCTTTGCCTGGATTATCCCCTCCAGGAGGAAGGGGCGGAAACGCGCACGAACCGGGCCCTGGCCCAGGGCGCGGGGGAACGGATGAAAGCGCGGTACACGGAGCGGGAAATGGAAGCCCTGCTGGGGTCGTGCGGCTTCCTGATCTATGAACATTTAGACCATGCGGACATGACCCGCCGGTTCTTTGCGGATCATAACGCGGCCAACCCGGCGCACCGGATGGAAGCGCCCAAGGGCGTATGCTATGCCCTGGCCGTGCGAAAGGGATGAGTCAGCCGCCCTGGCCGTAGGGTACGTGCCGCCCGTCGTTGGCAAGCTCTAAGCAGGGCAGGGCCGGTTCGTTCATTTCGTCGGTAAACCGGGCCACGGTGACGCCGCAGAAGGGTTCGTGCATGGTGGCGCACAGGTAGGGGAAGGTCAGGTTGAAAATGCGGGAAAGCGCCGCCACGGAAGAACCGCCGTGGCTGAACAGAGCCACCGCGCCGGGATGGTCGGCCTTCACGCAGCGGTAATAACGCCCGTCGTGTGCATAGCCCAGGGACGCCATCCATTTGTCGATTTCCCGGCCCACCCGGGCGGCGTCCTCCACCACCACGTTATTTTCAAAGATGGGATGGCTGGCCCAGGCGGGGTCGGTCAGATCATACCCCCGGCGCATGAGTTCGTTGGCCGTTTCCCAGGGGTGGCCGTGGTGGAACACGGGCTTGCCCTCGCTGTTGCCCCAGTACAGCTCCCGCATGAAGGGCAGAATGATCACGGGCAGGCCCAGAGCCTCCGCGGTACACTCCGCGGTTTCCCTGGCCCGGCCAAAGGGAGAGGAATACACGGCCTGAATGCCCTCGTCCTGTAAGCGCAGGGCGGTGTCCCTGGCCTGGCGCAGGCCGATTTCGGTCAGGCAGTCCTTTTCATAATTGGGCTGGCCGTGGCGGATGAACAGAATACGCATATAGGGGCCTCCTGTGGAATTGCTCAGTGGGTTGATTGAATGAACAAGAGAGTTGGGAGTTGAGAGTTGAGATATATTGTGCGTACATGTTCACTTCGCAGGATTTACCGCGTAATAGCGAAAACAAAATAAATCTCAACGCTCAACTCTCCGCTCTCAACTCTGGCTCAACCTTACGGCTGACCGATTTCCTGTCTGTATAAAGCGGGTCCGGATTCGTAGAGGTTTCCGCCGTGGGCGTCCATGAGTACGATGGCGGGAAAATCCCGGACGGTAAAGCGGTGAATGGCCTCGGTGCCCAAATCGGGATAGGCCAGCACCTCGGAGCTTTCGATGCTCCGGGCGATAAGCGCCGCCGCGCCGCCCACCGCGCCTAAGTACACCGCGCCGTAATCCTGCATAGCCTGGCGCACGGCGTCAGAGCGCCGCCCTTTGCCGATCATGCAGTTGAGGCCCAGAGAAAGCAGGCGGGGGGTATAAGCGTCCATGCGATAGCTGGTGGTAGGGCCGGCGGAGCCGACGGCATGGCCGGGAGAGGCGGGGGCGGGGCCAACGTAATAAATGGCCTGGCCCCGGATGTCCACGGGCAGGGGCTTTCCCTCGTCCAATAACTGAATCAGCCGCTTGTGGGCCGCGTCCCGGCCCGTGAGCATGGGGCCGGTGAGATAGACAACATCTCCGGCATGCAGTGATTGCACGTCCTCAGAAGAAAGCGGCAAGGATAAATATCGTTCTGCCATGAGAACCTCCTTGAAAGATGAGAAAAAAGGAAAAGTCTTTTGAAGGATGGGGGTGCAGGGGGACGAACCTCGGACGGCCGCCTGTGGCGGAAATACCGTCCGAGGTGAGATCAGCCGAAACAAGCAATGTCCGCATGAAGCGGACTTGCGCCGATTGAGGCTGCGGATAGCTTTTCTTCAAAAAAGTTCCCTTCCCCCCGAAAAACCTCAAATCTCCCCTTCAGCGTGGCGGGCGGCGTGGCAGCAGATGTTCACGGCCACAGGCATGCCGGCGATGTGGGTGGGGGCGTAATCAATGTTGACGGCCAGGGCGGTGGTGGTGCCGCCGATGCCGGCGGGGCCGATGCCCAAGCGGTTGATGGCGTTCAGGGCGTCCTGTTCCAGGTTGGCATAGCGGGGGTCGGGGTTGTGGGTGCCCACGGGGCGGGCGGTCATGCGTTTAGCCATGAGAGCGGCGGTTTCAAAGGAGCCGCCCACGCCGACGCCGATGATCATGGGCGGGCAGGGGTTGGGGCCGGCTTTCCGGGCGGTTTCAATGATAAAATCCCGGACGCCCGCTTCGCCTTCGGAGGGCGTACACATTTTCACGGCGCTCATGTTTTCGCTGCCGAAGCCTTTCGCCACGGCTAAGATATGCACCCGGTCCCCCGGCACGATGCGCAGATGAAGCACGGCGGGGGTGTTGTCAACCGTGTTTTTGCGGTCAAAAATCGGGTCATTCACAATGGATTTGCGCAGGTATCCGTCCCGGTAGGCCCGGCGCACGCCGTCCTGCACCGCTTCCTCAAAATCGCCGCCGGTGAAATGGACGTCCTGGCCCACGTCGATGAACAGGATGGCCATGCCGGTGTCCTGGCAAATGGCCACGCTTTCCTCCCGGGCGATTTTGTAGTTTTCGCAGAGCTGGCACAGCACGGATTTCCCGATGGGAGATTTCTCCGTTTCCCCGGCTTGCCGCACAGCATTTTCGATATCTTGCCCGATTCGATAATTGGCGGTCAAATACAGCTCACGAACGGTGTCTGATAACTGCTGAACAGGGATTTCGCGCATAGATTACACCCCTCTTTCTTGTAATGCTCACAAGAGATAGTGGAGAGTGAAGAGTGGAGAGTGGAGATTTATATAGTTGACACATTCAGATTCTAAAATGAACAGACTATATCATCTCAACTCTCAACTCTCAACTCTATTATCTCATGCTATGATCACCGGTTTCATCCGGTAGGTTTCCCCCCGGGTCAAACCCGCGCCCACGGCCCAAACCTCGTCCGCCCGGATATCCAGTGCGGCGGCCTGTTCCCGTGCGGGGCGGGTGAAGAGGGGAAAGCCGCTTTTCTGCATTTTCCGCAGCAGGGGCCGGGCGCTTTCCCGGAAGCCCAGCACCCGGGCGTGATCGGGCAAAGCGGGCAAATCGGCCCGTTTCACGCCCATGACGCCGTGGCACAGGGCGCGGCTGATGCGGCCGTAGGTATAGCGCCGGGTCTTGAGGTTGGCAATGAGCGCTTCCCGGCTGACGGCGGTTTCCGCCGCTTTCAGGATGCGCTGTTCCAGCCCTTCGGCCACGCCGGGCCACTGGGCGATTTCGTCCGGGGCGGCGTTCAGCAGCGTATACCGCAGAATGCCGTCCAGCCCGTCCGGTGGACAAAAACCCGCCAAAATGCCTCGCCGCAATACGGGAAGGGCGGCTTCCGGCACGGCCCTTTCGACGCCCGCCCAGTCCCCCCGCAGGAGCGCGCCCCGCACGGCGGAGGCGGAGGGCCAGGCTTCCAGCTCGGCGGCGTGGTAATCCTGATCCCGCAAGATGGGCACGGGCAGGATGGGGCTGTTCAGCCGACGCAAAGCCCGAAGGTAAGACAGGGCCAGGGCGGTATTGGGCGCGTCCAGCGTCTTTTCGCCGATGCTCAGCCGCTGGGCCACGGCCTGCCCTTGAGCGGCGGCATAGGAAAGGCCCCGGTTCAGCCCCCCTTGAATGGCTTCATTCAGCGCTTCGTCCGACTGCTCCAGCAGGGCGGCGGCGCGTTGCAGCAGGGAAAGGTCGTCCCTTTCGCAGCCGAAGCTCAAATGGGTGACGCATCCCAAGGCGTTCAGGATATGCACCCCGCCCAAGGCGAAATATTCCGCCTCCCGCACGGAAAAGGCGTAGGGCAATTGCAGCACGATATCCGCCCCGCAGCGCAGGGCCATTTCCGCCCGGACATGCGCGGGCAGCAGGGCGGGCAGGCCCCGCTGGGTGAACGCGCCGCTCATGACGCACACGATGAAATCCGCCCCCGCCTTTTCCCGGGCCAGACGTACATGCCGCTCATGCCCCTTATGGAACGGGTCGTATTCCGCGATCACGCCGCAAACGTTCATGCCTTCAACCCCCTTGATCCAGATAAACCGAAAGCACCTGGAGGAGAGTTGAAATTGAAGAGTTGAGAGTTGAGAGCGGAGAGTTGAGATTTATATCGTTTTGATAATGAGCCTGCAAATTCGTTACATGGAAAACATTCATGCTATTATATCTCCACTCTCCACTCTCCGCTTTCCACTCTCCACTCTCCACTCTCCACTTTCCACTTTCCACTTTCCACTTTCATTATAAACCTCCGCCCCGATTCCCGCAAGCGTCTTCTTGCGTCCCGGCCCAGAATCTGGTATACTAATGCTGGAGGATTGTACAACATGAAGAAAAATCAGCAAGTGCTATTATCCGTCATGGGCTGGACCCACGACGACGACGACCCCTCGGATTCCGTTCGGCTGCTGACCACGGGCACCCTGTCCGGCGAGCAGGACCGCTGGCGTATTGATTACACCGAAACCCAGCCCGACAACGAGAGCAGCGACGTGATCCTGACCATGGGCAGGGGCGTCGTCACCATGCAGCGCACGGGGCCTTACGGCACCAGCATGGTATTCGAGCAGGGCCACCGCTACGAAGGCTCCTATCGCACGCCCTACGGCAATTTGGCCATGGGCGTATTTCCCACCCACGTAAAATACAAGGTGGAAGACGGCCTGGCGGGGCAGGTGGATCTGACCTACCAGCTGGATCTGCAGGGCCAGTTCGCCGCCATGCACGAATTGCGCATCCGCTTCTGCCCGGCGGGCAAGCCGTGAGCGCGCTTGACCCCTGGCGGCAGGCCCTGCGCCCGCTGATCCCCAAGGGGTTTCTGCGCCGGGATCAGGGAGACGGCCTGTTCGTCAGCGATTATCCCCGGTACGGGGACGCGGAAGCCGTGTCCGCCCGGATTGAAGCGGCAGGCTTTCGCGTGACGGTGACGGAGGGCTTGGCCCGCGTCACCCCGGAAAAGTCAACCTGCGAAGCGCTTCTGAACGCCGCGCCCGTGTGTATGCCGCCCGTGACAGACGAAAACCTGTTCCTGTACAGCCTGGCCAGCCGAACCGCGGAATCAGACGCGTCCCTGACCCCGGAAACCGAACAAGCGGTATGGACGGCCCTGAAATATTTGGACGCGGGAGATATGCCGGGCCTGTACCGCTTCCTTGCCCCCGCCGCCGCACTGGCGCAGCGGAAGCATCGGACTTTGCCGGGGGGGCTGGGGAGGATGATTCTGCGCTTTCTGTCAGAGTTGAGAGTTAAGAGTTGAGAGTTGAGATGATATAGTCTCTGTACGAAAAAATCCAAATTGGAAACAGAGGATAAAGAGAATCGGAAAAATAGAAGATTTCGATATTTATTCTCCAAAAATAAAGGAAGCGCTGCCAATAGCGGTCCTACCGCAGATGCGGCCCGGAGTTCGCAGACATTTGACAGCGCTTCCAACGGCATCGTATCACAGCAAGAGAATCATGTCAATAGGCTTGAAAGCATCATCCCAGGACAAGAACTGCTGGTAAATAATCTCAACTCTCAACTCCCAACTCTCAACTCTCTCAATATCTTCGCTTCATCAACACTTCATTTGGGGAGGTCTCGCCATGCTGATCACCTATCACGGCCATTCGGAATTTTACTTAGAGGGGGCCAACGGCTTTTCCCTGCTCACCGATCCCTACGACGATCACGTGGGCTATCCCATGCACGAATACCGCTGCGACGCGGTGACGGTGACCCACGGCCACGGGGATCACAATTTCACCCAGAAAGCCTTGGGCGCGCCCGCCATCATCGACAGCGCCGGGGTATGGCATCCCGCCCCGGAGGTGAAAATCACCGCCATCCCCTCCGTCCACGACGACGCGAACGGGGCCAAGCGGGGCAAAAACCTGCTCATGAAGATCGAAATGGAGGGCCTGACCCTGGCCCATTTGGGCGACCAGGGCGTGGCCCTGACCCCGGAGCAGCTTTCCGCCCTGGGCAAAGTCGATATTCTGATGCTCCCCGTGGGCGGCTTCTACACCATCGACGCGAAAACCGCCTATGAAATCGTCAAGGCCGTCCGTCCCCGGATCACCATCCCCATGCACTATAAAACCTCCGTCAACGCCGGATGGCCCATCGCCGACGAAACGGAATTCCTGCGCCTCATGGGAAAACCCAACCTCGCCCCTCTGCCTCTCCTGCGGGTGACCAGGGGCGATTTGAGCGAACAGCCTGATTTGGTCATGCTGGAGTGGGAAAAATAACGGAACACAGCATGAAATCCCGCCCCTGGCTGATAGTGCCGGAGGCGGGTTGCATGGGTTTTCAAGCCGATGTTGTCCTTATGGCTTTCTTGGAAGGGGGACTGGGGGAAACCATTCTTTGGCCGCCAAAGAATGGTTTCCCCCAGTATCTTTTTTCCCTTTTTACCCAAACTTCTTTTCCAGTTCCTCGTATTTTTCGTGGGTGATGAGGGCGTCGTGTTCGGTGCCCTCCAGCTGCACCACGTAGGTCCACCGGCCGTAGGGGGTGATGTTTTTGATGCGGCGCAGGTTGATGATATAGCCCTTATGGCAGCGGAAGAAAACTTCAGGGTCCAAGCGCGCTTCGGTTTCGGACAGCGTTTCGCTGAGGACGTAGCGGCCCCCGTTTTCGGTATAGATCACGGTGGCGCGATCCTCCCGCTGCACAAGCAAAATATCCTCCAGGTCGATGAAGGAAACGCCGTCCTTGTGGCGCAGCATCAGGCGGCCCCCCGTGTTTCTGTTTTCGGCGGGACGGGGAGAAGGCACGGCCTGGGGAGCGTTCACCCGATGCAGCCGGTCATAAATGCGGCTCAGGGTTTGCTCTAAGCGATCCAGCTTGAAGGGCTTCACCAGGTAATCGAAGGCGTACACCTCGAAGGCTTCGCCCATGTATTCCTCGTGGCCCGTGGCAAAGATCAGGATGCAGGCGGGGTTCTGATCCTGAATCAGGTGGGCGCACTCCACCCCCGTTTTGCCGGGCATGTCCACGTCTAAAAACACCACCTGGGGGGTCAGCTTGTCGTACAGGGCCATGGCTTCCTCGCCGCTGGTGGCCTCTCCCGCCACAAAAAAGCCGTCCGTGGCCTGGATTTTCTTCCGCAGGATCAGCCGCATACCGGGATCGTCGTCGGCAATGAGTACGGAAATCAGATCATTTTGGTTCATAACGGATCATACAACCTCTCTTGAAAAAACGGTCACCACAATAAAATATTGATAATCATGCCGCCCGGTCATAATCCATAATCAAAATTTTGCTTGCAATCTGCTGAACCTTCTTCAGGATTTCATCAATTTTCTCCATGACCGACGCGGAATAAACCACTTCTCCGCATTGGGCGCACTTGCGGCAGGGTACATTTTCAATGATCACATAGCAATCGGGAAGCTGAGCGAAGTACGTGCTTTTATCGTTTTTCATGGCATCTTCTTTGCAAAGCAGGCATTTCATGGTTCCTTCCCCTTTTGATAAATACAGCGTCAGTTTGATAATGCTGCCGCAAGCTGTCAATGTCGATCACTGTCGTTTCCTCCGGATTCCATTTGTCTGTCAACCCACTCATAATATATCACGTTTCAAGCCCAGGGGCAAGCGGGAAATACTCTTATTTGGCCTGAATAAAGCCGATTTTCAGGAAAATATTGGATGTATTCGCATTTGAAAAAACTGCGTCACCGTTGCGGTGCGCAGTTTTTTCAGGGATAATTATCGGGCGGCAGAGCCTCTCCCGCCGTACCGCCGGACGGGCCTGCGGCCTAAGACTTCGCTGAAAATCACGCCCTGCAAAAGGGATTTGGCGCGCAGGGCCTCCGTTTCCTCCTGGAGGGGCAGGAAATCGGCGGGTTTTTCCTCCGGGCGATGATCCAGCATGAATTCGTGGCAGCAATCCTCGCCCTCGGTGCCCGTGCCCTCCACGCCCATGACGGGGGTGTGCATATGGGCTTCCAGGGGCCTGGTTTCATGGCACTTGACCGGCGCGGGCTGGGCGGGCCGGGGCGCGAGCGTGGGACGCATCCGCTGGGCGTCCCGCTGATCCCAGTTTTCTTCCTCGTCCTCCCAATCGTCCCCGTGGCTCATGGCCGGGGCGGCGGGCTGGGAAGCGGGCTGGGGCGACGCCTTAAGCTGCGCCTGCCGCCGGGCGTACTGCTCCGCGGTCTTCTGCCGGTCCTTCTCTTTTTCGTCTTTCTGCTTGGCTTGCGCCGCCTGGTTTTTCTTGATCTTACTGGCTGAAGATACGATCCAGAACAAAACGGCGATGATGATCCATGCAGCGGGCATGGCGCGGCCTCCTTTCTATAAAGTTAGGAGATAGGAGGTAGGAGGTAGGAGATAGGAGTTTAGAAAGCATGAGAGAAATGGAAGGCAAGCACCTGTTTTTCATTGGGAACCCTGTCCCTATCGATTTCTGTGGCATCGATTCTTGCAATCCATCTATTTACTCCTAACTCCTCTCTCCTAACTCCTCACTGAATCTTACTTCTTCCCGTCCAGAGGCTTGGGGGCGTCGGCGCTGGGCGCGGCAGCCTTGGCGATGCCGGTGCGCATTTCGGTGTCGGCGATGGTGTTCTGCATCTGGTAGTAGTCCATCACGCCGAGCTTGCCTTCGCGGAGCGCTTCGGCCATGGCCAGAGGCACCTTGGCCTCGGCTTCCACAACCTTGGCCCGCATCTCCTGCACGGCGGCCTTCATTTCCTGCTCGTGAGCGACGGCCATGGCGCGGCGTTCCTCGGCCTTGGCCTGGGCGATGCGCCGGTCGGCTTCGGCCTGATCCATCTGGAGCTGCGCGCCGATGTTGCGGCCCACGTCGATGTCGGCGATATCAATAGAAAGGATTTCGTAAGCGGTGCCCTTGTCCAGGCCCTTTTCCAGCACGGTCTGGGAAATGGAATCGGGGTTCTCCAGCACGGCCTTGTGGGTGCTGGAGGAACCGATGGTGGTCACGATGCCCTCGCCGACGCGGGCGATGATGGTTTCCTCGCCGGCGCCGCCGACCAGGCGCTCGATGTTGGTGCGCACGGTGACACGGGCCTTGGCGCGAAGCTCAATACCGTCCTGGGCGATAGCCGCCACGGGGGGCGTTTCAATGACCTTGGGCAGAACGCTCATCTGCACGGCCTGGAGCACGTCGCGGCCCGCCAGGTCGATGGCGCAGGCGGTGGTGAAGCTCAGGTTGATGCTGGCCTGCTTGGCGGAAATCAGGGCGTTGATCACGCGCTCGACGTTACCGCCCGCCAGGAAGTGGGTTTCCAGCATGTCGGTGGTCACGTCCAGGCCCGCTTTCCGGGCCTTTATGTAGGCGTTCACGATCTTCTGGGGAGAGATGCGGCGGAACCGCATACCGATCAGGGATACGATCTTCACCGGCGCGCCAGACGCCCTTGCGTTGATCCACAGCCCCAGGGGCACATAGCGGAAGAATACGGCGGCAATCACAATCGCCACCACGATGATGATGAGCCACACAAACATGAAATCAGGAACCATTTTTCAAACCTCCTTATTAGTCGTTTGTTATCGTTCAGTTTTCATATGAAGGACTGACGCGGGAGCGGAGGAGTGGAGAGTTGGGAGTGGAGAGTTGAGATGATATAGTGTGGAATTTGGGGACATCTGATATTCAGCCATATAAATCTCAACTCTCTGCTCTCAACTCTTTGCGCTCATGCTTTCCTCACAATGATCTTATTGCCCTCTACCTGCTGCACCCGAACGCGGACGCCCTTTTCCAGGTAACTGCCCTCGCTGACCACGTTGAGGCGCACGCCGTCGAACACGGCGATGCCCACGGGATTCAGCACGGTATCGGTGACGCCTTCCTTGCCCGTCAAGGCTTCGGATTCCTCATGCTCCACAGGCTGGGTCACTTCGTTTAAGATCAGGGCGGATTTGCTCAGCTTGCCCGTGGCGGCGGACTTCACGGAAATGGATATGGATATGCCCGCCAGCGCCAGGGCGATCAGCGTTACCGCCAGCCCCGCCACCGGCCCGTAGGTGTTCCAGGTGAGCGCAATGCCGATCACCAGCAGCACCATGCCCGAAATGCCGGGCAGCCCGAACCCGGGCACAAATACCTCCACAACCAGCAGCGCCACCCCCGTGATCAGGCAGATAATCAGGGGCAGGTTCGTCAGGATCACGTTCAACACATCTTCCATCGGCATCCCTTCCTTTCTCGCCGGTTTTATGGCCGTATTGTAGCATGATTATTCCCGGCAGAAAAGGCGCTTTGCTCCAAAACCGCTTTTGGACGTTCAAAATGTCATTGGCGCGGGTATTTGTGAGGAAAACCCCAGTCGAGCGGGGCAATCGCCGCGCCTTATTCCAACCTGGTTTTTCCGCGTCACATTGGGACTGCTGTCGTAGGGGCGGATAATATCCGCCCCTACGGTCAAAAACCCGACGCGGCGCGTAAACCCAGGTTGGATAATGAAGAGGCCAAATGCAAAGCAGAGGACGGCCTGTGTTTCCACATAAACCGTCCCCCGTGTTCACCCGCGCTTCAAAGGCGGATTATTCAATCACACCGATTTGTTTCAAATACTGTTCCGCATAGCTGCCTTCCGTATAATGGAAAGTAATGTTCTGTTCGCTTGGGAAAGCGTCCCTTGCGATCCTTGTCACGCTGGGGGGTATCGTCACGTCTTCCAATGAAGAACACTCCGAAAACGCGCCCTCCGCAATGACGGTCAGATCCGTAAAGATATCCTCTCGGGTGTCTGTTTCACTTCCCAATATTACTACTTTTTTCAAATTTTTGCACCCATAAAACGCATAATCTCCAATCAATGTCACGCTTTGGGGGATTGTCACCTCCGTTAAACCATCGCAATCAGCAAACGCACCCTCTCCGATGGTCGTTACGCTCTCCGGGATTGTTACCTCTGTTAAACTACCGCAATTAGCAAACGCATCCTCTCCGATGGTCGTTACGCTCTCCGAGATTGTTACCTCTGTTAAACTACCGCAATTAGCAAACGCACCCTCTCCGATGGTCGTTACGCTCTCCGGAATCGTCACGCTCGTCAGAGTATCACTATTCACAAACGCATACGCTGCTATCTGCTCAACGCCTTGTGGAATTTCAAAGGTTGACGCCGTCCTGCCGACAGGGTATCTTACAAGACGCTTTTCAGGCTTATTATACAAAACCCCGTAAATGTCACAGAAAACAGGATGATCGAATGGAACAATAAAATCGGTTGTGCCCACATAATCAAGCCAATATTCATTAATCGACGTTACACTATTTGGTATTTTTATTGTTTTAATTTCTATAGGGTCAAAATTTCCCTCAGGGTCAAGGTCATCAGAGGTGAAAAACCAATAGACGTGTGTAACCGTATAACCATCTATTGTGCTGGGTATTACTAAATAATCTCTTTCGTCTTTATCTACTCCGGTTATTTGGGCGGTGCCGTCGTCCAACAATGAATAATAAAATCCACCAGAGTGTTTGCGCCAAACATCAAGCAGGGGTTCTTCGGCCGCTGCTGGCGTACTTGTGTGTTCTTCACTTACTGTTGGCGTAGGCGACGGTTCCTCGCTTCTTGTTGAAGCAGGTGACGACCGGGCTGAACCGATCAGCACCCCAATCAGGAGGCAAACCACAGCAACCGCGCTCAGCACAATGATCGTTGTTTTTTTGCTCATGTTTTCTCTTTCCTTCCAATTATCTTTTTCATCTGAATGCACAGTAGGGGACGGCTTTATGTGAGACCGTCCCCCATGTTCTCCAAGGACTGAAAACTTTTAACGATTCAGAAGATTGCTGATTTCCTCAAGATCGACCCACAGGGCGGGACGGACACCACAATTCGGCTCATTAAGCCGAATGGCGTTAAAGTCGCCTAGTTCGACGAACGTACCGATTATAGACACATTCGTAGCCCCAGGGTTCACCCGATCCATATAACCATTTGAACGCAGCCACCACACTCCTGCATTCTTCCCTTCGCTTGTTTTGGATTCATTTGAAGATAAGAAATAACGTACCTTTGTATTTGTCAGGGCATATTGAGTTGAAGCGGCAGTAGCTTTCTGATTAGTGCCCGTACTGCTTTGATCCGACGGTTTGACATCAAGGTACATGTTTGCTTCTTTAAAACTCAGCAGGAAAATTTTGTCATTCGTATTGTTCCCACCCGTGTAACCTCTGCCCAAATTGTATTCCTGTTCCAGGCTGTTATCCACCAATGTGGTCAGGATGGCGGCCTGTTCTGCGCTGGTAAAGGCCTGGTTCAGGAATTGATTGTTCAGCCAGGCCCGCAGCGAGCAATTTTCCCAGGTTATTCTCACCCTACTTGTATGGTATGGCTGCGCATCCAGCAAATACTTGCTTAGCAGCAGGGCTTTATTGTCCTGTACATCCAATACGAGCCATTCAATTTCTTCCGCGCCGTTGTATTCGATGCAGTCTTGTTCGTAATGCCCAAACGTTACGGTATTGCCGACCGTTCTGAAAGCGGCTGTTTTATCTTCATCTTCCGCGGTTTTCTCGCCCGTATTTTGCGCGAAGCTCACGCCCGCCTCATAAATCAGCAGCATCTTCTTTTCATCTACGCGGTACACCATGCCGATATTGTACTTCCCGTTGGAAAGCATCCTCTCCTCGACGCGGCCGATAATATTGGTTTTTACCGCCTCGTATCCAAGCCCCTGAAGGTATTTTCCGAAATCCTGATACCCCTGTTCACTCACATTCTCATAGATTACCACGGTGCCGCCTTCGGCATAGGGCTGGATATCCGTCGGGTCAACATGCGCTATATCCCCATAGCTGGGAGCCTGATCGTCGTTTTCCGCTTCCAGCGTAGGGAATAAAGAGGGGAAAAGAGATTCTGCAAAACCGTTGGCTGTAAAGCACAGACTCAACAGCAGGATCAGGGCAAGCATCCGTTTCATGTCGATTTCCTCCTTGAATGTTTTTATTCCGTTTATTCAAACACAGGGGCGTTTTGTGAGAAGGCGTGCCCTATGTTTTTTCTCTATTCGCAACCGTTCAGTCAACTACGGTATACCAACATTGGCAGGCAGAAGGCTATCCGATAAATGCGGACATTCCGAGCTGAACTGACAGTTTCTTCTATTCAAAATGATTATATCAGTAATTCAATCAAAAGTCAATCTCCGAAGACACTCGCAATCTTTGGCGCGGAATCTGGGAGGCTGGGGCCGCGGAGGCTCCAGTATACCTTTCCCGTCCGATTTCTTTCTTGACCATCCCGCCTGGGCGGGTTTATAATAAAACAGAACGGGAAAAGGGCTTCTCCGCCGCGCGGAGAAAAATTTTTCCGTGAACCGATTACATTTCTTGCAAGAAATGGGAAGGATATATCGTTGTATGAGTGAGCGGACGCAGACCGCCCGAATGGACGAGGGGCGATTTGAGGCGCTGTACGAGAAATACGCCAACGACGTATTGCGGGTCAGCTATTTTTATTTGGGCGACCGGCACCAGGCCGAGGACGTGACCCAGGACGTGTTCGTGCGGCTGCTGACCAGCGCCCCCGATTTGGAGGAGGGCCACGAAAAGCCCTGGCTGCTGAAAGTGGCGCTGAACCGGTGCCGGGACATCTGGCGCGCCGCGTGGGTCAAGCGCGTGGTGCTGGGCAGCCCGGCCATGGAACTGGCCCCCGCCCCGGACCGGATGGACGAAAATTTGGAAAAGCAGGCGCTGCTGGAAAGCATTCGCCGCCTGCCCACGGACTTCCGGGACGTGATCTTACTGCATTATTATCAAGGCTATGGCATCGCGGAAATCGCGGAAATGCTGCGTGTGCCGGAGGGCACCATTTCCAGCCGCCTGAGCCGGGGCCGCAAAAAGTTAGAGGACATTTTGAAGGAGAGGGACGCGCAATGAAAAGCGTGGAAGAAAGGCTGCACGCCTTGCCCAATATCGCCGAGGAAACCGGCCTGAACGCCGACGAACAGCTGAAACGGAAGATCCTGCGGGCCGTCCGGGAAAAGGAGACGCCCCGCCGCGCCTTCGCGCCCCGGCTGGCCGCCGCCCTGTGCGCCGTCGTGGTGCTGATCGGGGTCGGCGCCTTCGCCCTGCCCGGGCTGCGGAATAACGGCCCGGTGGCTACCCAGACGCCGCTGATCGAAAGCCATCCGGCGGGCAGCCTGAACATCGGCGAAAAAACGGCCATGGACGTGCCCGCGGGCAGCATCACCATCCGTTCCTCCAGGAATCCTTCCTACCGCAGCATTTGGGCGCCCATGAGCGGCGGCAACTTCCCCCTGATCGGGGTGAACGGCCGCTATTACCGGCTGCTGACCAACCCCACCTCCATTTCCGGCTCGTTGCTGGGCCAGAGCTTGGGCACGGTGGACACCTTCACCAGCGAACCGGCCCTGGCGGGCAAGAACGGCATTTGCTCCAACGTGGTGGCTCAGGGCGAAACCGTGTACGCCGTCAGTGGCATGAACGGGGCCATGGCCGCCGCCAACGTGAACGGCCAGATGCGCGTGTTCCAGCGCGTGTCCTTCGGGGATAACGCCCGGGTGGGCAAGGAATCCCTGGCCGATACCCTGAAAGCCTCCAATGCCGTGGCCCTGGAGCTGTCCGGCGTGGGCACGGTGAACGACCCCGCCGCCGCCCAGCGGCTGGTGAGCATCCTGGTGAACAACGCCTCCTTCCTCCGGGCGGGCGGCAGCGAAACCAACCAGGCCCTGCTCATTCAGCTGAGCAACGGCATCGTGCTGCAAATGGCCGTCAACGGCGAGCGCCTGATCGCCTGCGGCACCTGGGCCTGCCCGGAATTCTTCGACGCGTTCCAGGAAGCCATGCAATGACAGAGTGGAGAGTGAAGAACGGAGAGTTGAGATTGATTTGTGGCCAAAGACGGAAATCTTACTTCATCTTAACTCTCAACTCTCCGCTCTCAACTCTTTTATTACCCGTTCCCCGAATAATACTCGATCATCCGCAATTCCGGCTTGACCTCCACCACGAAGGTCTTGCCGGATTTTTATTGCGGGAAACCGCCGATCGGCAGGGATTGACAAACCTTTGTTTCTTCCATTACAATAAGCACAGAAAAAAGCGCACAGGAGGAACGCGGCAGCATGGTATATTTTCTCACCAGCAGCCCCTTCACGCCGGGCACGCCGTATCTGAACCCGGCCAACGGTTTTTTGGACGCTTTGCGGCGCGCGCTGCCCAAGCGTTCCGACGCGCTGTTTATTTGCGCCGACCCCAACCGGCCCGCCTACACCGATCACATCGCCGGGGACATGCGTTTGGCGCTGGAGCATGAGGGGTACTGTTTTTCGGTTTTCCGCATATTGGACGGGCGGAACGAAAAATCCGCCGCAAATCTGGTGCAAAACGCCGGGCTGATCATCTTAGCCGGGGGGCACGTGCCCACCCAAAACGCGTTTTTTCAAAAAGTAGATTTGAAAGCCTGCCTGAAAGCCTTCGACGGCGTGCTGATCGGCATCAGCGCGGGCACCATGAACTGCGCCGATCCGGTCTACGCCCAGCCGGAGGATGAGGGGGAAGCCGTTTCGCCCCATTACCGCCGCTGGCTGCCGGGATTAGGCGTAACAGCCACTATGCTGCTGCCCCATTATCAGATGGTGAAGGACGGCAAGGTGGACGGGCTGAAATTATTCGATGAAATCACCCTGCCGGACAGCATGGGCCGCACCTTTTACGCCATCCCGGACGGCAGCTACCTGCTGGGCCAAAACGGGCGGGAAACCCTGTTCGGGGAGGCCCACCGCATCCGGGACGGCCGCATGGCGCAGGCGGCATGGGAAAACGAAGCCCTGGCCCTTTCGTGAGCCGGGAGAAAGGAACACACCGTGGAGCAGAAGGAAGAAAACGTCCGGGAAGAGCAGGCCGAACAGACACAGCAGCCCGAGCAGGAAGAACAAACCGCGCAAGCCGAAGCGGCTGAACAGGAAGAGCAAACGGAGGAAGTCCCGGAACCGGTAAGAAAAGAAGCCAACCGCGTGGTATGGCGGGTGCTGCTGGGGCTGACGGCCCTGGTTTTCTTCGCCTTTCTGGAGCTGAACCGGCACGTGCTGCTGGGCTGGGCGCTGACGGTGTTTCTGATTGCCCTGTACAGCGTGCTGCGGGGCGGGAAAATCGGCAGGTTTACCCTGAAATACGCGGGCTTGGGGCCGCGCATCATCGCTTTCTTATGCGTGCTGATCGGCTACGCCGTGATCGCGGTGGTATCCTGGCCGCCGGTGAAGTCGGTGCCCGCCCTGGAGGGCGCGGCCCTGCGGCGGACGGACGTGATTCACATCAACCAGGGCGATTTGACCGGCGTGTACACCGCCGACGGCGAAGTGGAGGTATTCACGGGCATCCCCTACGCCCAGCCCCCGGTGGGCGAGCTGCGCTGGCGCTCCCCCCAGCAGCCCCAGCCCTGGGAAGGAGAACTTCAGGCGGATAAATTCGCCCCCATGAGCATGCAGACCCAAAACCTGCCCATCATCGAAAGCCTGACCCGCATCATCGGCTATCATGATTATACCATTTCCGTGACGGACAATTACCGCGCCCCGGTCAGCGAGGATTCCTTATACGTGAACATCTGGAAGCCCGCGGGCGAAGTGTCCGGCCTGCCGGTGCTGGTGTACATCCACGGCGGTTCCCTCCAGACCGGCCAGCCCTGGTACGCCGATTACAGCGGCGAAGGTCTGGCGCGGCAGGGCGTGGTGGTGGTGAACATGGGCTACCGCCTCGGCATTTTCGGCTTTTTCGCCGATGAAGAGCTGGCGGCGGAAAACGCCTCCGGCACCACGGGCAATTACGGCCTGATGGATCAGATCGCCGCCCTGTACTGGGTGCAGAACAACATTGCCGCCTTCGGGGGGGACCCGGGCAACGTGACCTTAGCGGGAGAAAGCGCCGGATCCGCCTGCGTGACCGCCCTGTGTACCTCTCCCCTGGCCAAGGGGCTGTTCCGCCGGGTGGTGGGCGAAAGCTCCACCGTCACCGCGCCCCAACCCGCCCATTCCTTCCGTACCCGGGAAGAAGCTATGCGGGCAGGCCAGGAAACCAAGGACCGCTTGGGCGTGCAGACCGTGGAAGAGCTGCGCGCCATGCCCGCCGAACAGCTGGTGGAGGAGGCGGCGTACCATCACCACATTACCGTGGACGGCTTCGTGCTTACCGAAACGCCCTGGGAAGCCTATACCCACGGCAATTATAATGAAGAAGCGATTTTGCAAGGCTTTAATTTGGGCGAATCCGGCCCCTTCCTGGTGTTTGACAAAACCACCCTGGAAGACTACGAAGCCAAGGTGCGTACCCTGTTCGGCGACCTGACCGACAAGGTGCTGGCCCTCTATCCCGCCCACACCGACGCGGAAGCGCAGGCGAACTGGGCCGAAATCTACACCGTGTACTATTTTGCCTACGGCCACCATTGCTGGGCGCGCCAGGCGGTGACCAACAAGATTCCCATTTATATGTACCACTTCAAGCAGACCAACGGCCGCATAGGCAACTGGCACAGCGGCGAGGAAGTGTACTTCTACGGCAACATTCCCGAAAAATCTTCCCTGTACACCGACTACGACCGCCGCCTCAGCGCCGCCATGCAGACGTATCTGGTGAATTTCATGAAAAACGGCAACCCCAACGCCACCGGCTTCCCCTCCTGGTATCCCATGGAGTACACCCGCCAGGTACTGGTGCTGGGCGACGACATCTACCCCGAGGACGAACCCTATGAAGCCCTGTACAGCGTTATGGATCGGCTGAATCATCTGTACTGACGCGGAAATTTACTCAGCCCCATCCGACTCGGTTCCGTCCGAGTAAAAAAAGCGTATGAAAAAACCTCATGCCGACAGGAAATCAGGCATGAGGCTTTTTTATCCGTTCAGGCGGCAATGAAGATCAGAACAGCGGTTTATCCGCCGCGGGGCTGATGACCATGCCGTAAATGGCGCGGAACTGGGACGGGGTGCAGTTTTTGTGTTCCCGGAAGGTGCGGTTGAAGGTGGCGGTGCTGCCGAAGCCGGAGGAAACGGCGATTTCCCGAATGGGCTGATTGGTGCGCACCAGCAGATCGGAGGCCACGTTCAGGCGCTTGCGGGTCAGGTATTCCGAGAAGGGCAGGCCGGAAAACTGCTTGAACATGCGGGAGAAGTAATACTTGGAGAAGCCCGCGAACAGCGCCGCGTTTTCCAGGGAAATATCGTCCATGTAATGCTCGTTGATGTAGGTAAGCACGCTGTTCATGATGGCGGGGTCGATGTTCCGGCGCAGCATCTCCCGCGGCTGGGTGGAGGAGCGCAGATAGCGGCGGCCCAGCAGGGCATAAAGCTGCATCAGATAGGAATAGCACTGGGTATTCCACATGGGTTCCCGGGCAAAATAGCATTCCACCGTATGGTTCAGCAGCTCCTTGGCCTGGCTGTGGGTTTCCGAGCCGTCATGCAGGTAAATGGGCCGCTGCATCATGGGCGCAAGCTCCGCCATATCCCGCATGCCGGTAATGGGCGTAGGCTCAAACAGCAGCAGGTAGCGCTGGGTCTCCGGCGGCTCGGTCAGGGCGTGCTGACAGTCCGAGGGCACGATCAGGATCTCCCCCGGCTGCACCCGGTACACGTCGTCCTGCACATGATAGAGCGTCACGCCGCGGCTGGGCATGATGATTTCCACCGCGGAATGCCGGTGGGGATCATAATGGGCCGCCACGTCGGAAGGCCAAACGCGAATGGACGAATGATCCAGATAGGTGACGTATTCCTGCTTGCCCTGCAGGATGCGGAAGCCATCGGGAAAACGGGACTGCGGCCCGCCCGACGGGGCGTTGAATTCGGCCAAGGTTTCCTCCCCCCTCTATTTTTATCCCTTCACGCTGCCCAGCGCCATGCCGGTGACGAAATACTTCTGCAGGAAGGGATACACCACCAGAATGGGCACGGCGGAAACCACGGTGATGGCGCAGCGGATGGTGATGGGCGCCACCTTGGCGGTGGTCGCCAGGGCGTCGGCGGTGGTGTTGGCCGCGTTGGAGCTGTTCTGGGTGGTGGCCAGCTTCATTTTCAGCAGGTACTGCAGGGTGTACAGGTTCTTTTTGCTGCCGCAATACAGATACGTGTCAAACCAGCTGTTCCACGCGCCCACGGCCACGAACAGGGCTACCGTCGCCATAACGGGCAGGCACAGGGGCAGGATAATCTGGAAGAAGGTCCTTAAGTCCCCCGCGCCGTCGATGCGGGCGGATTCCACCAGCGCCTCCGGCAGGCCCACGATGTAAGTGCGGATGACGATCATGTTAAAGCAGGAGAACATGGTGGGGATGATGTACACCCAGAAGGTGTTTTTCAGGCCTAAGGTGCGGGAAATGAGCAGGTAATTGGGAATGAGGCCCGCGTTCACGTACATGGTCAGCACCAGCACCACGGTGATGAACTTGCGCAGCACGTATTCCTTACGGCTCAGGGCATAAGCCAGCATGGAGGTAAAGAACAGGTTCAGGACGGTGGTGAGAACGGTCTTGGACAGGGAGATCCAGAACGCCTGATACACCGCCTTGTCCTGGAGCAGTTCGCCATAGGCGCTGGTGCTGAACATCCGGGGCCAGATGCCGATGCCGCCGCGCAGCGCGTCCATGCCGTCGTTGAAGGAGTAGGCCACCGTGTTCAGCACGGGATACAGGGTAATGAACATCAGCAGGCACAGGACGATGGTATTCACGATCGGGAACACGATATCCCGCCGCTTGCCGTTTCTCTTGACAGGATTCAAAGCAGTCACAAGATACCCCTCCCTTCTTAAATCAGCGTTTCTTCATCCAGCGCCTTGGCCGCCATATTGGCGCCGAACAGCAGGATGATGCCCACGATGCTCTTGAACATACCGGCGG
>JAFSNT010000101.1 GCA_017443295.1 Clostridia bacterium | reverse complement strand
GGTCAAGTGCTTGCAGCGTTTCTCCGGGTCTATCATTGCGTAGACCTCCCTTCATTTTTCTCAAGGTAAAGTCTACCTCAATTCTTCTCATACTAACGTCCACCCTAATTTCCACTGTGGACGTTACTCTGGGAATTTACTTGAACCACAAACTCCGAATAGAATACGGAAACTCAAGTTGAAAGGCCTTGAAAAATAAAGGAACCTGTGGTATAATAAGCAAGAAGTAATTGGCGCTCCAAAAAACAAATGGAAAGGATGTTGTTCGTATGAAAAAAGCGCTGGCCGGTTTGCTCCTGATCGTACTCGTGCTGTCCATCCCGCTCACCTCTTTCGCCTACGGTGTTTCCGTGATCGTTCCCGATCAGGCCGAGAGCACGGTAAGAAAGGTGAGCACCAAAACCTTATCGTTCCGGTTTGAAGTCAAGAACACGAATCCCACCAAGGCCGTGAAATACTACGAAGTGACCTACTACACCTGCGACGAGTTCTATAATCAGAACGGTCCGACCACAACCGATACCGTGAAGCAGGACATCATGCCTTACGAAACCATCCTGTCCTCCGAGATTTTCCTGAAAAACGCCAAAATCACCAGCGTCTGCGCCGTGTGCATCGCCATCACCGGCGTCCGGTATGCGGACGGCACCTATGAATACGACAGCGACCCCACCTACACCCGCTTCTGGTGGACGTGGAATTAACCCGCGCTCCTTCCCCCTTCGGCCCCGGGTTGTCCGGGGCTTTTTTTTGTATGTTTTTTTCCGCGGTTCGGCAGAATACAGGCAAGGGAACAGGAAGGGAGGGCGCTTTATGGCCTGGTGGCTGACGGCGGTTTTTCTGCTGCTGATTGCGCCGGTGCGGGCGGGGGTGCGGGTGCGGTGGGATGAAAAGGGGCTGCGGGGCGCGGTGGGCCTGATGGTGTGGGGCCTGCGGGAACAGGCGGATTTTACCCTGGCCCGAAGCGCGGCGGGACAATTGCGGCTGGCGGCGGCCTTTCACGGAAAAAGCCTGCCCCTCCCCCAAAGGAAAAACCGGGCGGGCCTGGGCATGAAGCTGCTGGGCCTGCTGCTCAAATCCAACGGCAAAAACGCGATTTTGGGGCGGCTGGTGCGCGTGACCACCCTGCGCGCGTTCCTGCGCTTAGGCGGGCAGGACGCGGCGGCCCTGGCCCTGACCGCCGGAACGCTCCGGGCCGTCGGCGGCGCCCTGCCCCTTCTGCGCTTTCAGTGCGTGCCCGTCTTAGGCGGCAAAACGGCGCTGCAGGCCGTATGTATAGCGGAAAGCCGATTGGGCATACTGTTAGCGGCGTGGCTTATGTGGAAAAGAAGGGAAAACCAGAGTTGAGAGTTGGGAGTTGAGAGTTGAGATGATATAGTCTGCGCGTTCAGGAATCCGGATATATCAACGATCTTTATCTCCACTCTCAACTCTGTCCGTCTTCCCATTCAAAATATGGAGGTGTTTCAATGTCTCATCCCATCGGTGATTTAATGCAGACCACCCTGGAAAACATCAAGGACATGGTGGACGTGAACACGGTGATCGGCGAACCCATTCCCACCGTGAACGGCCCCACCATCATTCCCGTGTCCCGGGTGAGCTTCGGGTTTTTGGCGGGCGGCGGGGAATACGACCTGAAAACCCTGCCGGAAACGGACACGCCCTTTGCCGGAGGCGGCGGCGCGGGGGTGTCGGTGCAGCCGGTGGGCTTCCTGGTGGTGGGGCAGGACGGGGTGAAGGTGCTGCCCGCCCAGCATCTGACCGCCTGGGAGCGGGCGGTGAACTGCGCGCCCCAGCTGCTGGAGGACATCAAGGCCCTGATCCCCCAAAAAGAAAACGCGGCGCAGGAAGGGACGCAGGCATGAAAAAAGCGCTCTTCTGCCTTTCGCTGCTGCTGCTCCTGCTGCCCGCGGCGGCTCTTTGCGAAGCGAAATCCGAAATCCTGATCGAGGCGAAAACCGGGCGGGTGCTGTATGAAAGCAACGCCCACGAGGCCCTGCCCATGGCCTCCACCACCAAGATCATGACCGCCCTGGTGGCCCTGGAAAACGGCGATCTTTCCGATATCGTTACCGCCGGGAAAAACGCCTACGGCGTGCCGGGCACCAGCATCTATTTGGGTCTTGGGGAGCAATTGACCCTGGAGCAAATGCTCTACGGTCTCATGCTGGCCAGCGGCAACGACGCGGCGGTGGCCATCGCCGAGCATATCGGCGGCTCTATCGAGAATTTCTGCCGCATGATGACGGCTCGAGCGGCGGAAATCGGCTGTGAAAACACGGTGTTTACAACGCCCCACGGCCTGCCAGCCGACGGGCACCACACCACCGCCTGGGATCTGGCCCTCATCGCCCGGGAGGCCATGAAAAACCCCGCCTTTCGGGAAATCGTGGGCACCCAGCGGGCGTCCCTGCCCTGGGCCGAACACGAATACGACCGGGTGCTGACCAACAAAAACAAGCTGCTTTCCACCTATGCCGGGGCCTTGGGCGTGAAAACGGGCTATACCAAGGCGGCGGGCCGCTGTCTGGTCTTCGCCGCCGAGCGGGATGGGCTGGAATTGATCGGCGTGGTGCTTTCCTGCCCCGACTGGTTCGGCGAGGCGGCGGCGCTGCTGGATCGGGGCTTTGACAACTGGCAGATGGTCACGGTGCTTTCCGCCGGGGAAACCGTGCGGGAAATTCCCGTTTCCGGCGGCGTGCGGGACAGCCTGCGGGCGGTGGCTCAAAGCGACGTTTCCGCCCCCGTACCCGATACGGCCTGGCCCGATCTGCTGATCGACCTGCCCGAATTCCTGTCCGCCGGGATAGAAAAGGGCCAGGTCATCGGCACGGCACGGCTCACCGACCAGGGGCAGACGCTCATCACCGTGCCCCTCGTCGCGGCGGAAGCTGTTCCGGAACGCTCCTTTCGATACGGGGTCGGACGGATCCTCTCCGCCTGGCCCCTGGTCGCAGGCCAATGAAACGGAACCGGCCCCGCCCCTGTGGCTGTACCTGTGGGCCGGGGCGGGCGCGGCGTGCTGGCTGACGGCCCTGCGGAAAACATGATCATCCACGGAAATCCGTTCTGCTGAATGGGTTTCCGCTTTTTCGTTTGGAAGAAAAAGGCGAATTTTCCACCTTTTCGTCCATTTTGAGCTTTACAATCAAAACAGAATATGCTATGATAAGGTAACAAAAAACCTATTCCAAACAAGAAAGGATGCTGTTCCCATGAAAAAGACCCTGGCGCTTATTTCCCTGCTCGTTCTCCTGCTGTCCATCCCCCTCACTTCAAACGCCATGGATATTAACTGGAATTTTAATAAATTACAAAACTCGAGCAGCGACGTCTCCCTGATCATTCCCAGCGGCTCCTGGGCCTCCTGGAAAAAAGCGAGTACCAAGCGGTTATCGTTCAGATTCGAGGTCAAGAACACGAACCCCTCAAAAACAGTAAAATCCTATGAAGTGTCCTACTATCCCTGCGATGAGTACAACCAGCAAAACGGTCCTACGGAAACCGTGACCCTGCGCCAGGACATCAGGGCCTACGAAACTGCCACGTCCCCCGAGATTTTTATATCAAATTACAACGTCAATAACATCCATTATGTGTATGTTGGCATCTCCTCCGTCCGCTATTCGGACGGTTCCACCGAGTACGATTTTTCGCCTTCCTACACCTACTGGACGATCACGTACAGGTGATCCGCCGTTCCTTTTTCATCCCGCCCCGGATTGTCGCCGGGGCTTTTTTGGTATTGACTTTATCCGGCACATTCAGTAATATGAAGAATGAAATGTACAAAACCGTTCCGGCCCGGCCGGGACAAAGCGGAGGAAACAATGCGGCTGCAAAAATATATGGCGGAGTGCGGCGTGGCCAGCCGCCGAAAAGCGGAAGAAATGATCGCCGAGGGCCGCGTGACGGTGAACGGCGTAAAAATCACGGAAATGGGCGTCCAGGTGGAGGAAAGCGACGAGGTTCGCGTGGACGGGCAGGCCATCCGCCCCGAAGCGGAAAAGCGGTACGTGATGTACCATAAGCCCGCCGGGGAAGTGACCACCGTGTCCGACCCCGAGGGCCGCCGGTGCGTGCTGGATCATTTTCGGGATTATCCCGTGCGGCTGTACCCCGTGGGCAGGCTGGACTATGACAGCGAGGGCCTGCTGCTGCTCACCAACGACGGGGCGCTGACGGAACGCATGCTGCACCCCTCCCATCAGGTGGATAAGACCTATCTGGCCCGGGTGACGGGCAGCGTGACCATGGACGAGGTGCGCATGCTCCGCGCCGGCGTCATGCTGGACGACCACAAAACCGCCCCGGCCAAGGTGCGGGTCATTAAGCTGGAAGCCGAAGCCACCGTGGTGCTGGTCACCATTCACGAGGGCCGCAACCGCCAGGTGCGCCGCATGTTCGAGGAAACGGGCCATCAGGTAACTCAGCTTCGCCGGGTGCGCTTCGGCCCCCTGGATTTGGGCGACCTGCCCCGGGGCAAGTGGCGGGAACTGACGGCGGAGGAAGTGCGGGAACTGGCGGCGTATTACTGAACCAGGGGAAAGGAATTTGATAAACGCTTTAAATTCAGGTAGGAAGTAGGAGGTAGGAGGTAGGAAGTTTAATATAGTCTGCCAAAGGAAACCGGCGTCATGATTGGGTTTTTGTGTAAATGCAAAATAAACCTCCTACCTCCTACTTCCTACCTCCTACCTTGTTAAAGCCTCCAAATACAAAAGAAAGCAAGGGTACTTTTGATGCGTGTGCTGATGGTGAACAAGTTCCACCGCATGGTGGGCGGCAGCGAAACCGGTTATTTTTCCATGAAGCGGCTGCTGGAACAGCGGGGCCATGCGGTGATCGACTTTGCCATGGCGGACGAAAGGAACGTGCCCTCCCCTTACGCCGAATATTTTGTACACAGCGTGAATTATCACGGCAAAAACAGCTTCGCCCGCCAGCTCGTCCTGGCCCGGAATTTTGTTTACTCCCCGGAAGCGAAAAGAAAATTCGAGCGCCTGGTCAGCGATACGAAGCCCGATCTTATCCACCTGCACCTGTTCCACCACCAGCTTTCCCCTTCCATCCTCGACGTGATCAAAAAGCGCCGCCTTCCGGCGGTTTATACGGCCCATGATTTGCAGCTTTTGTGCCCCAATTATAAAATGGCGCGCCATGGAACGCCGTGCGAAGCCTGCCTGAACGGTCAGGTTTTTTCTTGCGTGCGGAACCGGTGTGTGATGGATTCTTTTCCCAAAAGCGCCCTGGCGGCCCTGGAAAACAGGCTGCACCGCGGCCGGGGCGTTTACGGCGTGATGCAATGCCTGATCCTGCCCAGCGAATTTTACCGCCAGCTCTTCCTGAAAGCGGGCTATGCCCCCGAACGGCTGGTTCACATCCCCAATTTTCTGAACCTGCCGCCCGATAAGAGCGCCGGGCGGGAGAAAAAGGAGCCGTATATCCTCTTCGCGGGGCGGCTTTCCGAGGAAAAGGGCCTGCTAACGCTGCTGCGGGCGGTGGAGGGCGCGGGCATTGCCCTGCGCATCGCCGGGACGGGCCGGATGGAAGAAGAAATCAAGGAAACCCTGCGCAGGCCCGGATTCAGCCGGGTGAAGCTGCTGGGCTTTCTGGAGCAACCGGCCCTGACGGAGGAAATGCGCGGGGCCAGCGCCCTGGTGCTGCCCTCCGAATGGTACGAAAACGGGCCTTACGCCGCCATCGAGGCCCTGCGTTGCGGTCGGCCTTTGATCGGCTCCCGCATCGGCGGACTGCCCGAGCTGATTCAGGAGAACGGCATTTTGACCGAACCGGGAGACGCGGAGGGCCTGCGCACCGCCATGCAAAAGATGGTCATGCTGCCCGACGCGGAATGGAAACGCATGTCGGACGCTTCCCTGGCTTTGTACCGGGAAAAGCACACGGCGGAGCGCTTCACGGAAAAGTTAGGCGAAGTGTACCGCCGCCTGGGCTTTACCCTGTAGGGTGCCGCGCCATGAGCGAAGGAAAAGCGCGGGTCATCGCCCTGTATCTGCCCCAATTCCATCCCACGGAGGCCAACGACAAGTTCTGGGGCAAAGGCTTTACGGAGTGGGATAACGTAAGGCAGGCCCGGCCCCTGTTCCGGGGCCATGTTCAGCCCTGCCTGCCCGGGGATTTAGGCTTTTACGACCTGCGGAATCCCGAAATCCGGGCGGCTCAGGCGGAATTGGCCCGGCAGGCGGGCATCGAGGGCTTCTGTTACTGGCATTACTGGTTCGGCGGCGGAAAGGAAGCCCTGACCCTGCCCCTGGACGAGGTAGTGCGTTTGGGTCAGCCGGATTTTCCCTTTTGCGTGGGCTGGGCCAATCATGACTGGACGACGGGTTCCTGGCAGCGAAGTGGAAACCGAAGAAAGCCGGAAACGATCTTCCGGCAGACCTACCCCGGCGAAGAAGACGAAATCCGGCATTTTTACCGGCTTCTGCCCTGCTTCCGGGACAAAAGGTATATCCGGGTGGAAGGAAAGCTGCTGTTTCTGGTGTATGCGCCGGAGGCCCTGCCCCATCCGCAGGCACGGATGGCGCGCTGGAACGGTCTGGCCCGGCGGGAGGGCCTGGGCGGCTTTCATTTCGTGGGGCTTTGCCCCTCCCTGCCGGAGCTGCGCCTTCGGGATATGCTTCATCTTGATTCCCTGGTGGGCGCGGATTTTGACCGGGTGCGGGCGCTGGGCTTTGACGCGCTGATGTCCGTCAATCAGAAATACGCCGAAGTAAAAACGGGCGGGACGTTGCGCAAAATGCTGTACGGGGCCGCGCGGCGGTTGAAACCGGGGCTTTTGCTGGAAAAATACCGCTACGGCGACATCGTGCGCCGTTTCTATACCCCCGCCGACCGGCGGGAAGACGTGTATCCACAGCTATTAGCGGGCTGGGATCGGTCGCCCCGGGCGGGACGGCGGGCCATCGTGTACGCGGGCCGGAATCCTTCGGATTTTGAGGAAGCGGCCCGGCTGTGCCTGGAATGTATAGAGGATAAGCCCCCGGAAAAACGAATCGTGTTCCTCAATTCCTGGAACGAGTGGGGCGAAGGGGCGTATATGGAGCCGGATCAACAGTTCGGCGCGGGATTTTTGGATGCTTTGAAGCGCGTTTTGCGGGGATGAGGAGGAGAAAGCGTGGCGGAAATCAGCGGGGGAACGGGCGTGAATGCCATCGCCTTTTATCTGCCCCAGTTCCATCCCATCCCGGAAAACGACCGGGCCTGGGGCAGGGGCTTCACCGAATGGGACAGCGTGCGGAAAGCCAAACCCTTATTTGAAGGCCACGATCAGCCCCGCGTCCCGGAGAACGGAAATTATTACTCCCTGCTCGACCCCGCCGCCCGGCGCTGGCAATCCGAACTCGCGCTGAATAACGGCATTTTCGGCTTCTGCTATTACCATTACTGGTTCGGGGGCAAGCGCTTGCTGGAAAAGCCCGCGGAAGCCATGCTTTCCGACCCCGAGATACGCATCCCCTTCTGCTTTTCCTGGGCCAACGAAAACTGGACGCGGCGTTGGGACGGCGGGAAAAACGAAGTGATCGCGCGGCAGGATTACGGCGGCCCGGCGGAATGGCGGGCGCATTGGGAATATCTGCTGCCCTTTTTTCGGGACAGCCGCTACATCACCCTAAACGGGAAACCTTTGCTTTTGATCTACAAGCCGGAGGAAATTCCCCGCCTCAAGGACATGCTGGATGGCTGGCAGCGGGCGGCGAAGGAAGCCGGTTTTCCCGGCCTGTGCCTCATGATCCAAAGCCCGTCCTGGTATTTCAGCCCTTCCTTTGATCTGCGCGGCTTTGATTATCAAATCCGCTTCCAGCCCTTTTTCAGCATGGCGTGGCAGGGGAAGAACGCGCCCCTGACGAAAAGGCTGCTGAACCGGCTGCATGCCGCCGGAAAGAAAGAGCAGACCCGCCTGGATTACGACGCCTTATGGGAAACTGCCCTTTCCCTGCCCGCCGATCCCCGGATGGTGGCCGGGGCCTGCCCGGATTGGGACAACACGCCCCGCACGAAAACGGGTTACATGCTGCTGGGCGCGTCGCCGGAGAAATTCTGGCGGTACATGGCCCGGCTGTGCGAAAAAATCCAGCGGGAGGACGCGCTGCCCCTGGTATTCGTCAACGCCTGGAACGAATGGGGCGAGGGCGCGTATTTGGAGCCGGATGAGCGGCATCATGGCGCGTATCTGACAGCCCTGAAAAACGCTTTGCAGGGGGAGGCGCGAAACCGATGAACGAACCCCTGATTTCGGTCGTCCTCCCCACCTATAACCGAGCTGAACAGGTGAAGCAGGCCGTTTTGAGCGTGCTGAACCAGACGGAAAAAGCCCTGGAAGTGATCGTGGTGGACGACGGCTCCGCCGACGGCACACAGGCGGCGCTTCAGGAAATTCAGGACGCCCGGCTGCGTTATGTATGGCAGGAGCGCGCCGGGGCCTGCGCGGCCCGGAACAGGGGCGTTTCCCTGGCCCGTGGCGCATACGTGGCCTTTCAGGACAGCGACGACCGCTGGCGGCGGGACAAGCTAAGCGTTCAATTGCGCTGCCTTCGGGAAACGGGGGCGGACGCGGTGTTTTGTCCGCTCGCACGGCAGGAGGAGGACGGCGGCGTTTCACTTTTTCCCGCCCATTTGCAAGCGGGGTTTGTGAGGCCGGAAGATTCTTTGCTGGGCGTCGGTACGCAGACGCTGATCGGCGTCAAAGAAGCGTTTTTGCAATTTCCCTTCGACCCGGATATGCCCCGCTTGCAGGAATTTGAAATGCTGTGCAGGCTGCGGCGGCAATATTCCCTGTATTTCCAAAATCAGCCGCTGGTGGATTACGCGCCGGGCGGTGATTCCATCAGCGCCGACCCGGAAAAGCTGACAGCGGCCATCCGCCTTTTGCGGGAAAAGCACCCGGCCCTGTTTTCCGGCCCTACTGCTGAAAAGGAAGCGCTTTCGGGGCGGCTTCGGCTGGACGCCCGAAATCTTTGCCTTTCGGGGAAGGGCGGCTGGCGGGATTGCCTGCGCTTGGCGGCGGAATTGGACGATGCCAAAGCCAAACGCCAATTGTCGCTCGCAAAAATGGGGCTGTACGCGCCTTACATCCGCCTGCGGGCGGCGGCGAAACGGCAGAAAGAAAACAATTCCATCCCGTGGCGCATTGCCGCTTTTCCCGTCCGGGCGGCAAGAAAGATCAGGAAAACCCTGACCGCGCTGTTTCAGGCGGAGCAGATTCGCTGCTATCAGCGCAAGAAAAGCGTGTTCGGCTCCCGGCTGGCCCGTCAGTGGGCCGTCTCGGCGGCGGCGGATATGCTGACGGGCTTCCATACTCATTTTTACCATAAGGCCATCCGGCGCTTTCTGGATGAAGAACTCAAGGATGCGGCCCGCGCCCTGCCGGAGCCGAAGCAGGCGGGTGGCCCCCTGCCGGTGTGGGCCCTGTGGTGGGACGGGGAGGAAAACGCGCCGCCCTGCGTGAAGATTTCCCTGCAAAGCCAGAGAAAGTATTTTGCCGGGCCGGAATACGATTATCATTTGCTGACTAAAGAAAACTATCGGCAGTATGTACAGCTTGACCCGGCGGCGCTTGCCCGCTTTGAGCAGGGCGAAATGAGCCTGACCCATCTATCCGATGTGCTTCGGTGTGCGCTGCTGTGCCGCTACGGCGGGCTGTGGCTGGACGCCACCGTGTACATGTCCGGCCCCTTGGATCGGGCGGCCCTTGGGTTGGATTTTTATACCGTGCGCAAAACCACCTACCCCGAAAACCGGCGCGCCCTGATCCCGGCGGGCCGGTGGGCCTGCTATGTGCTGCGCTGCCGCCCCGGCGACCCGCTCATGACCTTTCTGACGGCGGCTTATGCAATCTACTGGCGGAAATACGCCGACGTGACCGATTATTTCCTGCTGGATGAAATGATCGACGCGGCGTATCGCCTGATTCCGTCGGTCAAGCAGATGATGGACGGCGTTCCGGTGAACAACGAGCGCGTTTTCGATCTATACAATATGCGGAATGAAGCGTACACGCCGGAGAAAACAGCGCCGATTTTACAAAACACTTACCTGCATAAGCTGTCCTATAAGGACAAGTATCTGGACTGCCGCCCCGACGGGCGCATGACCGTATGGAAATGGTTGCGGGAGGAGGCCCGGCGTGAAGTATGAACGGATTCGCGGCGCGCGCCGCAACGCCTTGTGGGGCCTGACGGAAAAGCTGCTGGCGCTGGCGCTTCCCTTCCTGACCCGCACCGCCCTCATCCATACCCTGGGCCTATCCTACGGCGGCCTGGGCGGCCTGTTTTCCTCCATCCTGCAATTGCTGAGCTTAGGGGAATTGGGCCTCTCCAGCGCCATTATCTTCAGCCTCTATAAGCCCCTGGCGGAAAACGACGACGACGACGTATGCGCCCTGATGCACTTTTACCGCAGGGCGTACCGGTTTATCGGCTTGGGCGTGCTGGGGGCGGGGCTTCTGGTCATTCCCTTTCTGCGCTCGTTGATCCGGGCGGATATTCCGCCGGGGCTGCCTGTCGGCGCGGTATATACGGCGTATCTTGCAAACGCCTGCGTGGGCTATTTCGTTTTCCCGGAGTGCCGCGCGTTGCTTGCCGCCGCCCATCGCCAAGATGCGATCAGCAAATCCGCCCTGGCAGCCAGGCTGCTGTGCTGCCTGACCCAATTGGCCGCGCTGCTGTTATGCCGGAGTTATGCCCTGTATGTGGTCATGCTGCCCCTTTCTTCCCTCGCGGACGGGCTGATCTGCGCCCATTGCGCCCGGCAGGCCTACCCGTGCTTCCGCTGCCGGGGAAGCATCACGCCGGAGAAAAAGCGGGACATTGCCGAAAAAATCAAGGGCCTGTTCATTCACCGGCTCTGCGGCGGCACCCGCAACGCCCTGGACAGCATTTTCATTTCCGCGTTCTTAGGCCTGAACGTTGTGGGTATTTACGGCAACTACTATTACATTCTCTACGCCGTGCGGGGCCTGCTGGACGCCGTGACCCAGGGCATGAGCGCGGGGATCGGCAACAGCGTGGCGGTGGAAAGCGCGGAAAAGAACCGGCGGGATTTGATGAATTTCACCTTCCTGTACCAATGGCTGTGCGGCTTTTGTACGGTGTGCCTGCTCACCCTGTACCAGCCCTTCATGCGCCTGTGGATGGGCGAAGGCAGGATGTTCGATCATGGCGCGGTGATCGCCTTCTGTGTTTATTTCTACGTTTGGACCATGGGCGACATCAAAAGCCAGTACGCCGACGCCCGGGGCATTTGGTGGAAGGACCGGTGGCGCACCCTGACGGAGGCCCTGTGCAACGTTCTGCTCAACTGGCTGTTGATTCGCTCCTTCGGGGTGGTGGGCGTGGTCTTAGCCACCGCCGTTTCCATCCTGCTGGTGGGTTTTCCCTGGAGCGCGCGGATTTTGTTCAAGGATTATTTCGGCCTGCGTTCTCTGCCCGGCTACTTCGGCGCCCAATTGCTGTTCGTCCTGGTGACGGCGGCGGCGTGCTGCCTGACCCGGTGGGCATCCACCCTGCTGCCCTGGGAGGGCGTGGGCGGACTATGCGCAAACATCCTTTTGTGCCTTGTGCTGCCCAACCTGATCTTTTTCCTGTGCTATTGGAAAACCCCGTATTTCCGCCGCGCGCTGCCCCTGATCCGGTCCATCTTAGGGCGGCGGTAAAACCTTGGAAGGGAGGGAAAGCCCCGTGTACCCTACGGCCCGGCTGTCGGTGCGGGAAGACGGATATTTGGCGGCGCTGACGGTCGCCATCGTGCAGCGGACCCTGCTCAAGGGCGTGGACTGGCAGGACGCGCTTCTTCCTTTTACGGGCTTCCTTTCCCTGCTGCTGGACGGTCTTTTGATCCTGCTGCTCACGGCGTGCTTCCTGACGGACCTGCTGAAGGGCGGGCGGCTGCATCACCTCCTAACAGCCCTCGCCTTGGGGCTGCTTTCGGTTTCCGCGTATATCACCCGGCAGACGGGGCTTTTGTATTCCGCCACCTTTATTCTTTTGGCCCGGGGCCTTCCCTTTGCCCGGATCGTTCGCGCCTTTTTCCGCGCCGCCCTGTGGAGCCTGCTTTTGCTGATCCTGGCCCAACTCACGGGCCTTACGAAACGAAGCGTGCCCGACCCGGAATACAATTTGGGCTATGCCATGGGCATGGCGCATCCCAACAATTTCGCCTCCGCCGTGGCGGTGCTGCTGTTCGCCTGGGCGTACCTGCGCCGCTGGAAAAGCCGGAGCGTCACCGTCCCGGTCATCCTGGCGGCGGGGTATGCCGTCTATCGGTACACCATTTCCCGCACGGCCCTGGTGATCGTGCTGGTCTACTGTTTCGCGCTGATCCTGTATGAAATGCTGGCCCGGTTCCGCGCAAAAAACGCGGTGAAGCTGATTCGCTTGGGCTTTGTCGTGCTGCTCGTCTCGTCGGTGTGGCTGATGCTCCGCGCCGACGAAATATTTGCGTGGCTCGGCCTGGAAAGCGGCGCGGGGTTCGGCCCCCTGGCCAGCGCGCTCAGCCGCTTCGTCAACGCCGCCGCCCTGTACGAGCAGAACGGCCTGAGGCTGTTCGGCTCCTATATTGAATTCCGCAGCCTGCGCACGGCGCTGCTGACCAACCAGCAGGCGGTGATCCTGGATTCCGCCTATCTGTATCTGGTGATCAGCCAGGGACTGGCGGCCACGGGGATCACGCTTTGGCTGTTCGGCCGGTCCATGGGGGCGCAGATTCGGAAAAAGCAGTATGTGCTTTTGATCACCATGGGCGTATTCCTGCTCAGCGGCCTCATGGAACGGTTCGCCCTGGACGCCACCATGAATTTCGCCCTGCTTTCCGCGTTCAGCAGCCTGGATCGGGACGCGCCCACGGTGGAAAACCGGAAGGAGCGGAGGCATATCATGCTTCGGCGGCGAAGAACATAAAAACAGAGTTCAGAGCGCAGAGTTCAGAGTTCAGATGATATAGCCAAACAACTGCGGCATCCGCAGCGTCCGGCTAAATAAATCTGAACTCTGTACTCTGAACTCTGAACTCTTTAAAATTTTCCTTCTCTTTCCAGCTCCAGCAGGCGTTTTTTCCGTTCAATTCCGCCCGCGTAGCCGGTCAGGCTGCCGTGTGCCCCCACCACCCGATGGCAGGGGATGATCAAGGAAATGGGGTTGCGGCCCACCGCGCCGCCCACCGCTCGGGCCGCGCCGGAGGGCAGACCTAAGGAAGCGGCGATTTCCCCATAAGTGACGGTATGCCCGTAGGGAATATCCAGCAAGCGCCGCCACACGGCCTGCTGAAAGGCCGTGCCGCGCGGGCGCAAGGGCGGCGGGCAATCCGGTTTCTTGCCGCTGAAATACCTATCCAGCCACCGAACCGCCTGATCGAAGACCGGCAGGGGCTTTTTTGTCGTTTGTCCGGAAAGCCCCGCCCCGAAATGCTTCTGCCCCGCAAACCACAGGCCGACGAGGGCCTCCCCGTCGCTGGCCAGGGTGATTTCACCCAGGGGCGACACATAACGGCACAGATAGTCCACGGTGTTCAGTCCCTCCGCTAAGTGATGCGTCCGTCCATCAATGATTTTTATGGCACTTTAAGTCATTAAGGTAGGAGGTAGGAAGTAGGAGGTAGAAGGTTTATTTTGTGTTTACAAAAACTCAATCATGATGCCGGGTTCTTTTTGCAGACTATATAAAACTTCCTACCTCCTACCTCCTACTTCCTACCTGATTTAAAGTGTTCTTTAAATCAAATTGCTTCCATAAAGCGCTATTTCACATTCCGCCGTCAGACCGGAAGCGGTACGCACATGCAGCGCGGCCTTGCCGGGGCAGGTTCCTGCCCGGAGGTAGGCGATGGCCCGACCGTCCAGGGTGGCGCGGCGGTTCTCCGCGTAGGGCGTCAGATCATCGGGCTTGCCGTTTTCGATGCCCAGCAGGGTCATATCCCCCACGGGCTGGCACAGCAGCGTTTCATCCCGGGCGGGCTGGCCGTTTTCGTCCGCCAGCAGGATTTCCACCTGTACCGCACTCTTTCCGTCGGCGGGCAGGGAAAGCCTGTCCGCCGTAAGCTGAATGGCGGCGGCGGGTTTTCCGGTACACAGGGTATCTTCCGCCCCGTCGATCACCGCCCGCAGGACGCCGGGCGCATATTCCACTTCCCAGCAGGCCCGGCAGCCGTCGTCATCGGCGAGCTGTTTTTTCCCCAGAGAAACCCCGTTCAAGAACAGCTCCACTTCTTTCGCGTTGGTATAGCAGGAGACGATTTTTTTCTCCCCCGCTTCCCCTTCCCAGCGGAAATGCTCGTCCCATACGCCGTGGCGTTCGGCGTTTCCGTCCCCTACGGCGACGCGGACAAAGGGCGCTTCCGTCCACAGGGCCTTGCGCTGGTAATACAGGGGCTTTTCATAGCCCGCTAAATTCATCATGCCCGCCTGGCTGATCCGCACGGGCCAGCCCTTGCATTCGCCCAAAAAGTCCACGCCCGTCCACAAAAACTGCGCGGACATGAAAGCGTTGTCCCGCACGGCGAACCAGGCCCGGGGATCGTGACTGTTTTCACTGCCCAAAATCACCCGGCCCGGATAGGCTTTGTGGTCGTCCTGATAGAAATGCTCCCGGTAATTGTACCCCGCCATATCCAGGGCGTCGGCGTAGCCGGTGCGGTTGGAAAGCTCCGGGAAGGACAGGGCGCTGGTGACGGGCCGGGTGTCGTCCAAATCATGCACGAGGGCGGTCAGCTCCCGCGCCACCCTGGCCAGCCGCCCGGCGTCGGGCTTGCGGGCGTCGTACAGCCGTTCCGCCGCGGGCTTGTTGGCGTCGTTGTTGCCCAAGGCTTCCCGGAACAGGGGCGTCACGTAGGGGTCGTTGGGGTAGTCGATTTCGTTGCCGATGCTCCACAGCACGATGGAGGGATGGTTCCGGTCCCGCTTCACCATGCTGGTCAGGTCGGCCACGTGCCACTGGGGAAAATCCTCGGCGTAGCCGAAGTGCTTGGGCGGGTACACGTTGTGCCCCTGCCACCACTTATTTTTCGTGCCCTCCCACTCGTCAAAGGCTTCGTCCATGACCAGCAGGCCCAGCTCGTCGCAGGCGTCCAGCAAATCGGGGTCGGGAGGATTGTGGGCTGTGCGCAGGGCGTTGCAGCCCGCCGCCTTGAACTTGCGCAGCCGCCTTTCCCATACGTTTTTCGGCACCGCCGCGCCCAAACACCCCGCGTCGTGATGGACGCACACGCCCTTGAGCTTCATATTCACGCCGTTGAGGAAAAAGCCCGCGTCCGGATCGAACCGGAAGGCGCGCACGCCGAAGGGGATGCTCACCGTATCCTTGACCTCGCCGGAAAGCAGGGCCTGTCCCTCCAGCACGAATAAATACGGATCATCCGGACTCCACAGCCGGGGATTTTCCACAATCAGCTCCGCCGTGCCCGTTTCCCCGGCGGCCCGTCCCCGGGCAGCACACTGCCCCTCCGGGGTTTTCAGGCAAAACGCCGCGCCGTCCCCGCCCAAGGTTTCATACCGCACCCGCAGGACGGCCTTTTCCGCGTCCGCTGAAACGGTGGAGGCGAAAACGCCGCCGACGGCGAAGCATACCGGGTCGGAAATTTCGATTTCCACGTGCCGGGTGACGCCGCTGCCGGTGTACCAGCGGGAATCCGCCACGTCGTTATGCTCTGCCCTTACGGCGATCACGTTTTCGCCGGGGCGGACGAATTCGGAAACGTCATAGGTGAAGCTGGTGTAGCCGTAGGCGTGGAAGCCCAAATAATTGCTGTTCACCCAAACCTTCGCGTGCTTGTACACCCCCTGGAAGGTGAGGCGCACCCGCCTGCCCTTTGTATCCTCGTTAAGCATAAAATGCTTCCGATACCAGGCCGTGCCGCCGGGCAGATAGCCCGTGCCGCTGGCGTGGCATTTGTCGAAGGGATGCTCCACCGCCCAGTCGTGGGGCAGGGTCACGCTTCGCCACCCGCCGTCGTCAAAGCCCATAAAATCCGCGTCAGGCACGTCGCCCAAGTGAAACCGCCAATCCAGATCCAATTTCTGCCGAACGCCCATAAGCGCCTCCCGTGAAAGTTTTCTTCCCCGCCTTCGTTCACGCGCGAAAGCCGGGCATGAAGAGAGGGGATGCCTCCCTTATTGTGGCATCCCCTCCGGGTTTTGTCAATGGATGAGCTTACTTCTTGTACACAGCGTCCAGCTGGCTCTGCACTTCGCTCATGACGAATTCAATGCCCGCGTCCTTCAGGGCCTGACGGAATTCGGCCACCAGGGCTTCGGGATCGTCGTTCATGCCGAATACGATGCGGGGCATATAGGTGTTGTACACGTTGGACAGGTTATCCATGAACACGCCCACCATGGAGTTGTCATAGATGTACTGGCCGTAGGGATAGTCGATCTTCACAGCGTCATAGGCGGCATACATGGCGTCGATGGCGTCCCAATCCAGCTGCGCGTTCTTGTATTCCAGGTTGTCGTTGCGGCCCCACCAGAAGTTGAAGCTCACGCCGTCGACGGAATCGGTGAACCCTTCAGGACGGGAGAACAGGCCGTTTTCATCCACGGTGTACATATCGCCCTCGAAGCCGTACTGCATCAGGCGATAGATTTCGGGATCGTTGCGCATGAGGTCATAAACCATCAGGGCGCGTTCGGGGTTCTTGCTCTGGGCGGCCACAGCCATGGCGCCGTGGGTGATGTTCAGGGAGATCAGGTTGCCGGTTTCTTCGCCGAAGTAGAAGAAGCCGAGGTCGGAGCCGGGCTGCTTGCGCTCCATGGTGGTGCGCTCGCCGGTCCAGGTCTGGGTGTGGTGCTGGTGGGCGGCCGTCTTGCCTTCTTCCATTTCGGCCACCACGTCGCCGGTGTAGTTCAGCACGTCAGCGCGCCAGTAACCGGCGTCGGCCCACTTCTTCATTTCCTTGGCGAAGTTCACCAGCTCGTCGCCTTCGATGTAGTAGCGGCTCAGGGTGTAGGGATCGTCCTTGCTCTCGCCGTAGAAGATGCTGACCGGGAAGCCTTCAATGGCGATGTTGCCGGTATGGGAGGTCTGCCAGCCGCCGGCCATCTGGGGGCTGTAGGAGGAGCCGTTGCCGTTGGCGTCCCAGGGGATGACGTCGGGCATATTTTCCTTCACATACTGGAAGTACACGGCCAGGTCAGCCCAGGAATGCACGCCGTTTTCCAGGCCGGCTTCCTTGGCCCAGTCGCCGCGGTACATGAAGCCGTGGTTGGTCCACTGCGCGTAGTTGTCTTCGGGCATCAGATAGATTTCCCCGTTGTACTTGCACAGGTTCCAGTGCGCTTCGGACACGGTGGCCCAGGTCTGGGGCGCGTAGGTCTTGAGCATATCCTCGCTCAGGGCCATGAAAGCGCCCTTCTGGCTGTTGGGCCAGGCGTCCAGCCAGTCGGTGGCGGTGCCGATCAGGTCGATATCGCCGTTCTGGGTGGCCAGGGCCAGGTTGTACTGGGTCTGCCAGTCGGTCCATTCGATCCAGCGGAATTCCAGTTCGGCGTTGATCTTTTCGGTGAGCAGCTCGTTGATCTTCGCCAGCACTTCGTCCGTGCGGTTGGTGGGCTTATCGCCCGTGACCAGGTAAACGATCTTCACATGGGTGGACGTGTCGATCTCGGCCAGCGCGGGCACGATGCCCAGCAGCATGACCATTGCCAGGAAAACAGCAACCAGTTTCTTCATTTTCGGGTTTCCTCCTTTTTTTCTATTTCCAGGGCACAGCGGCCCTTGAAACCATTGGAGACGGGGTTAGGAAGGTAGGAGGTAGGAGGTAGGAAGTAGGAGGTGGATTAAGTCGATATATGGAACCAGCCCCACGCATATGGGTACTTGTTTTCACTATATAAACCTTCTACCTCCTACTTTGTACCTCCTACCTCATCACGTGTTTTTTGCGAGCGATGCCAATTATCCCTTAACGGCGCCCACGGTCAAACCGGCCACAAAGTACTTCTGCACGAAGGGGTACAGCAGGATGATGGGGCCGGTGGCCACCACGGCAGTGGCCATTTTTAGCGTTTCGCCGGGCAGATCGGTAATGACCACGTTGGAGCCTGCCACGGAGTTTTTCAGGCTGGCCACCTTGTTGATCACGTTATACAGGTGATACTGCAAAGGCCGGTATTCCACCTTGGAGGTGAGGAACAGGGAGGAATAATACCACTCGTTCCAGTAGCTCAGGGCCAGGAACAGGCCGATGGTGGCCAAAGCGGGCTTGAGGTTCGGCAGGATCAGCTGGTAGAAAATGCGGAAATCGCCCGCGCCGTCGATCTTGCCGGATTCCGTGATCTCGTGGGGGATCGCCTTGACGAAGTTCTTCATCAGCACGATCAGCCAGGGACTCATGAGCAGGGGCAGCAGAATGGCAAAGTAGCTGTCGCGGAGATTCAGGGTCTGCACGATCAGCAGGTAGAAGGGCACCAGACCGGCGGAAAACAGGGAGGTAAAGTAGATGTAGAACATGATGCCGTTGCGCAGGGGGAAGTCCTTCCTTTGCAGGGCGTAGCCCGTCATGGACACCAGGAACAGGCCGATGAGCGTGCCGATGCCCGCCAGGGCGATGGTGACGATGTAAGCGCCGATCATCTGATCCGGGGAACGGAACAGCAGCTCATAGGAAAAGGTGGAAACATCGGTGGGCCACAGGGTAAAGCCCGAACGGCGAATAGCTTCCTCCGTGGAAAAGGAGGAGGCGATGATCATCCAGAAGGGCAGGATGCACATGATGCAGAAGATCGTGACCAGGATATAGGTGATGATATTGATGATGATCTGCGAGGAGTCCTTTTTGATTTTGGTGGCATGCATGACTTTTTTCTCGGCGGCATTGCTCATGATTCACACGTCCTTTCTCCGTCCCGCATCAGAACAGCGCGTAATCGGGGTCCAGATGCTTCACAAAGGCGTTGGCCCCCAATACGATGAAGAAGCCGACCACGCTCTGGAACAGACCCACGGCGCTGGACTGGGAGAAATTGAAGCTGTTCATCATGGAACGGTAGACGTAGGTTTCAATGATGTCCGTGGTTTTGAACAGCATGGAGTTGTTGCCGACCAGGTTGTAGAACAGGCCGAAGTTGCCCTTGAGGATGCCGCCGATGGCGAACAGGAACAGGATGATGACGGTGGGCTTCAAGGTGGGCAGGGTGATGTAGCGGATGCGCTGCCAGGCGTTGGCGCCGTCGATCTGGGCCGCTTCCATCATGGAAGAATCCATGCCGGTGATGGCGGCGAAGTACACCACCGTGCCGTAGCCCGTGCTTTTCCACAGGTTCACCATGACGATGATGTAGGGCCAGGCGTCGGCGTTCTGATACACCTTGGGCATTTCCCCGCCCAACGTGCGCACCAGATGGGAAATGAAGCCGTAATCGTAGTTGATCAGGTTGTACACCAGCAGGGACACCAGCACGTCCGAAATGAAGTAGGGCAGGAACATGATGGACTGGGCGGTTTTCTTGTAGCCCTTATTGGCCACTTCGTTCAACAGGATGGCGAAAGCCAGCTGCACCACGTTGCCCAGCACGATGAAGGCCAGGTTATACAGCACCGTGTTTTTCAGCAGCAGCCCCAACTGCCCTGAAATGAACAGGAACTGGAAGTTTTTCAGGCCCACGAAAGGACTGGCGAAAATGCCCTTGTTGTACTGGAAATTGGTGAAGGCGATGTACGCCCCGGGCATGGGCAGATAGGAGAAGACGAAGAAAAACACGATGGCGGGCATACACATCAGAATCAAGACTTTATTTTGATTCAGCATACGGCCGATCGACGGCTTCCCCAAAGCGTTTTTCGGCGCAACGGCGTTCTTTTGCAAGCTGGCCACTTCCTTTCGTTGATTGGCGGACAGAGGCGTCCGGCTTTTTGAAACAAAAAAACAAGGAATGCAACCATTTCCGATTACATATTTTCCCATATTTGTCTCTCTGTTTCATTGCGGGTTCCTCAGCCGCATTCATTATATCAGAGCTTTGGCCATATTGCAACCATTATTTCTATGTTTTTTCATATTTGATTGCATCTTCCCGCTTCCTCTGGTAAGATCATGTGGGAGAAAAGATAAAGGAAGGATCATTATGATCGTACCGAAGAATCCGCACCTGAGCCTTGCGGCCATCGCGGACAGCGGACAATGCTTCCGGTGGCGGCGGCAGGGGGACGGATATGTGATCCCCGCCCTGGGGCGGGTGCTGCGGGTGAGGGAAACGCCCGGCGGGGCGCTGGAACTCAATTGCACAGAGGAAGAATACGCCCTGCTTTGGCGGGGATACTTCGACCTGGACACGGACTATGGGGCCATGGCCGGCTTTCTCCCGGCGGAGGACGCTTACCTGCGGGCGGCGGCGGAGTATGGCCGGGGCATCCGCATCCTGCGCCAGGACCCCTGGGAAACCCTGGTGACCTTCCTGATTTCCCAGCGCAAAAATATCCCGGCCATCCGGCAGGCGGTGGAAAAGCTGTGCCTGACCGTTGGCCGGGTGATAGAAGATGACGGAGAAGGGCCGATTTACGCCTTTCCCTCCCCCGCGGAGTTAAAACGCTTGGGGGAAGAAGGGCTGCGGGCCTGCGGCTTAGGCTATCGCGCGCCCTATGTGTTTCGGGCGGCGGAAGCGTTCTGCGATACGGATTTGAACGGCTTTTGCGGCCTGCCTGACGAAGCGCTGCTGCAAGCCCTGTGTACCCTCCACGGTGTGGGGCCTAAAATCGCCCAGTGCGTGATGCTGTTCGGCTTTCACCGGCTGAACGTCTTCCCCGTGGACGTGTGGATTCAGCGGGTGGCGGAAAAACGCTACCCCGGCGGCATTCACCCGGAACAGTTCGCCCCCTTCGCGGGAGTGATGCAGCAATATATGTACGCCTATGAAAGGTATTTGGAATTGACCCATGACGGGTATTAACCCATAACGGGTAAACAAAAACCGGCCGGATCGCGCCGGTCGGTATCGTTTCATGTTGCTCTCAATTGTCATAGTGGCCTTTGCATTGCAGAATCAGGATGCCTTCTTTGGAAACTCGGTAAACGAGGCGGTCAGTACCGTTGATCCGTCTTGACCAGTTTCCGGCGTCTCCATGCTTCAGCGGTGCAGGCTTGCCAATTCCGGTGAAAGGCGTTCTTTGGATTTCCTTGAGCAGGGCATTGATGCGGACTAACGTCGCCTTATCGCTTTGCCAATCCAAGTATTCCCCCCACGCCTTTTCTGTGAAGGTCATATTAGGCATTTGCCATTGCCTCCAATTCCGCCATAGTCTTGACCACTACTTTTCCATCCCGGTACTGCTGCTCCGATTCCTCCAAAGCCCTCATGTTGCTTTCGGAAAAGAACTGGTCACGCGGGGCGGACACATCGAAGGGAATCCTGCGGTCACGGGCCACACGCTTGGCGAAAATAGTCAGGGCTACGGCCATGGGCATGCCCATATCCTCACAGGCCGCTTCAAACGATTCCTTCAAGGCGTCGTCCATTCGCACGCTGATCGAAGTCATTTTCCTCACCTCCCGCTTCTATTATACCGCAAAAGACGGCAAATTGCAATAAAATCAAATGATTTTTATATTTTTCTGCTTCCATAAGATGGCGATTTGCTTTTATTTCCGATGAATCATCCGATCCAGCGTGCCGTAGAGCTGTTCCGGCTCCACGGGCTTGGAAAGGTGGGCGTCCATGCCCGCCTGGAGGGAGTGCTGCACGTCCTCGTCGAAGGCGTTGGCGGTCATGGCGATGATGGGGATCGCTTTGGCGTCCGGCCGGTCCAGGGCGCGGATGGCGCGGGTGGCGTCCAGGCCGTTCATGACCGGCATGCGCACGTCCATGAGGATGGCGTCGTAGTACCCCGCCGGGTGGGCGGCGAACATATCCACGGCGAGCTGGCCGTTTTCCGCGTGTTCGGACTGCATGCTTTCCATTTCCAGCAGATCCATCAGGATTTCCGCGTTCAGCTCCATATCCTCCACCACCAGGATGCGGCAGCCCTCCAGCGCGTGGACGGCCTGGCCCTCCGCCGCGGGCTGGCTTTGCGCGGCGTCCTCCGCCTTTTCCCGCTGGAGCAGAATATTCTGGACGCTGTGGATCAGGCTGTCCTTGAACAGCGGCTTGGACAGAATCACGTCCACCCCGGCGTTCTTCGCTTCCTCCTGCTTGTCCTCCCAGTCGTAGCCGGTAAGGAGGATCACGCCCGTTTCGCCGCCGTCCATCTTCCGCAAGGCCCGGGTAAAGGCAAGCCCGTCCATGCCGGGCATCAGGTAATCGGTCAGCACCAGCTGATAGGGCTGGCCCGCCTCCTTCTTTTCTCGGATCATGCGCAGGGCGGCTTCGCCGGTTCTCACCGTATCGGCCTGAATGCCCACGGCGTCCGCCACCAGCTGTTCATGCTCGCAGGCCACGGCGTCGTCGTCCAGCACCAGGGCGCGCATGCCCGCCGGAATCAGGTCCCGGTGATCCTTTTCGCTGCAGGCGGACACTTTCAGGGTCACGGTGACGGTGAAGGTGGAACCCTTGCCCTTTTCGCTGTCCACGGCGATTTCGCCGTTCATCATGCCCACGATGCTCTTGGTGATGGCCATGCCTAAGCCCGTGCTGCCGTATTTGGTGCTGGAGCCGTCGTTTTCCTGGGAGAAGGCCTCGAAGATTTTGGGAATATAATCCTTGCTCATGCCGATGCCGGTGTCCCGGATGATGAAGCGGAGCATGCAGTGCTGCTCAAAGCGCCTGATCTGCTCCACGCTGAACGTGACCGAGCCGGGGGCGGGGGTGAATTTCACCGCGTTGCCCAAGATGTTGATGAGCACCTGCTTGAGCTTCATATCGTCGCCGACGTAATAATCCTCCGTATGGCCGATGATGTGGCACTCGAAGCGCAGCCCCTTGTCCACGCACTGGCCGTTGATCATCACGTTGATCTGATCCAGGAAATCCCGGAAGCCGAATTCTTCCTCCTTCAGCGCCATGCGGCCGGACTCGATGCGGCTCATGTCCAGAATATCGTTGATGATGCCCAGCAGATGCTTGGCGCTGGAGCCGATCTTTTCCAGCTGTTCCCGGGTGTGGGGGGCCAGATCCTGATCCCGCAGGGCGATGCTGTCCAGGCCGATGATGGCGTTCATGGGCGTGCGAATTTCGTGGCTCATATTGGACAGGAAGCTGGTTTTGGCGCGGCTGGCCTGTTCCGACGCGTCCAGCGCTTCCTTGAGCTTCTGCTGGCTGTCGGACAGCGTGGTGTTCAGCTCGGCGATGCGGCCCATGGCTTCCCGGGTCTTCCGCTCCGAACGCACGCTGCGCAGCAGCAGGGCCAGGATGACGGCCACAACGATCCCGGCGGCGATCAGGACGGAAACGAAATGCTCCCGGATGAACTTGGCGAAGGTGATCTGCTGATCCGCATAGGAATGAGCGACCAGGGCCGCGTTGACGGCGGCGGACGGCACCAGACGGATCACCTTGTTCAGGATAGAGAACAAATCGCTGTCGTGCCGGTTCAGGGCAAAGTAAGAATTCATGGTCACGCCGGTGGTGACGGTGGAAAGCTTGTATTCGTCCAGCAGATTGGAAATGGTATTGATCCGGTAATTGCTCACGATCAGACAGTCCGCCTTGCCCTCCGCGATCCCTTTCAGGCAGGCCGCCGTATCCTTGAAATACACCCGCTCCCACTCCGGAAAATGATCCATCAGGAAGGATTCGTAGCTGGGATTCCCCTCGTTGACGGCGGCCTTCACCCTGCCTTCTATGGTAAATTCCCGCAGGGCGGAAGCGCGCACCACGGCGTACATTTCACACGGCATCAGGGCGTCCGTCATCAGGATGCCCGCTTCCTCCGCGTCATAGAGGGAGAGGTTCACGGGGAACACGCAGTCGATTTCTCCCCGGCGCATGGCTGTCAGCGCGTCCTCGGTGGAGGGGTAGGCCACGGGTTCAAAGATGATTTCCGAATTCTGGATACAGTGAGAACCCAGCTTCAAAAACTCCTTCAGCGCGCCTGTGAGTTCCCCGGTCTGCTTATCCCTGGCGCAGAAAGCCAGATAGTTGTCCCGGTAACCCACGCGGATAGATCTGTGCTGCGCAAGCCAGTTCAGTTCGCTTTCCGCGAAAAACATGTTGGCCCCGGCATGGCTGAGATACTTTTCCTGAAGCTGCTGATTATAATAGATGTTTTCGTTCTGGATGCGGAGCATGGCGGCGTCCAGTTCGCCTAATAATTCTGGCCGGGCCTTGCTTACGGCGAAGTAAAAATCAGAGGAACCGATTTTGCAAACGGGCAGCAGGCCGTCGCTGCCGCCGTACCCGTCGTAGGTGATAAAAGCGTCCAGCGCTCCCTGTTTCAGCAATTCAACGGATTCCGTCTCGTTTTCCATCAATTCCACGATTTCAGGCTGAGCGCCTTTTTTAGCGATCCAATTGCGGAAAATGTCCGCCTGAACGCTCCCCTTATTGACGCCGATTTTTTTCCCATTGAACGAGGAATAATCGTCGGCGTCGATGCCGCTGTCCCGCCCGGAGGCGACAAAGACGTAGTATTCCTCCGTGCCCATGGGCACCATGGAAAACAGCATGTTCCTGGCACGGCCCACCGTATAGGAAATATCGCCCATCAGGTCGATTTCGCCGTCGATGAGCATTTGCATGAGTTCGGACCAGCTGCCCTTCACATACTCATACGTCCAGCCGGTATACGCGGCGATCTTCTGCTGGTACTCATAGGCGTAGCCCGACCGCCGCCCGTAGGAATCGGTCTGGTTGAAGGGCGATTCGTACCAACCCACGCGCACGGTTTTTTCATTCTCCGCGTGCGCGGCGATGGGAAAAGCCAGCGCGAGGCACAGCAGCAGCGCCGCTAAACGCGTTCCCCGAAACCGTTTTGATTCCTGCATGTTCGACCCCCCAGAATTCAGGTAGGAAGTAGAAGGTAGGAGGTAGGAAGTATATATAGTTCGCAAAAGCGAGAAACCATGCACTTTGATGAACATGATAAAACCTCCTACCTCCTACTTCCTGCCTCCTGCCTTCGTTAAGCGTTCTAAATTGGAATGACTGAGCAATTTTCACTTGAGATCCTCGTAGTCCTTCACCAGCTTATCCTGATGGAGCAGATAATCCCGAATTTCCTGATACTCGCCTAAGCAGAAACGCTGGGTTTCCGCGCCGGGGGCGGGCACCTCGCGCTGGTCATAGGCGGCGTTCATGACGAAGCCCTGCCAGGTGGCGTCCCGGCGGCAGGCTTCCACCGCCTCCACGATGGCGTCGATTGCGGCCTGGGGCGTGCCTTTTTTAGCGAAGATGGCCCGCCAGGGACCGGCGTAGCTTTCGATGCCCAACTCGGCGGAGCATTCGCAGTCCGGCAGAATGGAAACCCGGTGTTCGCAGAACAGCAGCAGGGGGATCACGTCGCCCGCTTCGATCAGGCTGCTCATATCGTCGTAGCCGCCCACGGCCAGATCCACCGCGCCCTCGGCCAAAGCGCCGTTCACGTCGTCGCCGGAATTGTAGGAAACCCGGTTCAGGGCCAGGCCCTCGGTGGCGATTTCAAAGCACAGGCCGTCCACGCCCACGGCGGACTGCATGCCCACGGACACTTCGTCGGGATGCGCGGCGGCGTAGGCCTGGAGATCGGAAAAGGAGCCGACGCCGTACTTTTCCATCTGCCGCCGGGAACCGGCCAGCATATTGATGGAGTGTACCAGGATCACTTCGCACTCAAATTCGTCCTTGAAATCGAAATCCATTTTGCCCAATAAATCCTGGATGTACAGGCTTTGGGTGCCCAGCAGGAAGGTATAGCCGTCGGCGGGCTGCGCGTAAGCGTAGGAAGCGCCCACCACGCCGCTTTCGCCCGTTTCGTTGCGCACCTCCACGGGCACGCCCAAATATTCCGTCAGCAATTCGCTCATGGGGCGGATGGTGCTGTCCGCGCCGCCGTTCAGGCCCCAGGGGCACACGATGGTAACGCCGCGTTCAAATTCCCATTCCTCCGAAAAGGCGGCGGACAGGCTGAAAACCATCAGGAGCGCCAGAAGCAAAGCCGCGATTTTCTTCATATGAATCATCCCTCCGAAACATGCGTTGATGAAGCTTTCCGGTTCAGCAGAATCAGCGCCGCCACCAGCACTAGGGGAAACACGCTGCCCACCAGCATGCCGGACTGAAGGTTATCCCCCGCCCGTTGGGTGACAGCGCCCACGAAGCTGGGGCCTACCGCGCCGCCCAAATCCCCCGCCATGGCCAGCATGGCGAACAGCGCCGTGCCGCCGCTGGGCAGGCGGGGCGACGTGATGCTGATGGTGCCGGGCCACATGATGCCCACGGAAAAGCCGCAGCACACGCACCCGATCAGGCACAGCACGGGATTTTTGGACAGGCTGGCCAGCAGATAGCAGCACAGGCACAGCACGCCGGAGCCGATCATGAATCTGCTCAGATTCATCCTCGGGCCGTATTTGCCGTAGATCACCCGGCTCAGGCCCATGGTGACGGCGAACAGGCAGGGCCCCGCCAGATCGCCCACCGTCTTGGAAAAGCCTAAGGCCGCTTCGGTGAAGGCGGAGGCCCACTGGGCCATGGCAAGCTCGCTGGCCCCGGCGCACACCATCAGCAGCAGGGCCGCCCAGAACACCGGCCTTTTGAACAGCTGGGAAAGGGTCATGCCCTTGCCTTCCTCGGTCAGGCGCTCGATGGGGCACACGGCGAAATTGAACACGTTATACAGGGGCACCAGCGCCCACGCGCAGGCCATCCACCGCCAGTTTTCCACGCCGAAGGCGGCGAAAAACAGGGTGGACAAAAGGATCACGCCCACGCAGCCCCAGCAGTAAAAGGAATGCAGCAGGCTCATCACCGCGTCCTTATGCTCGAAGGGGCAGGCCTCCACGATGGGGCTGACCAGCACCTCGATCAGCCCGCTGCCCACGGCGTACACCACCACGCAGATCATGACCCCCGCAAAGGGGCTGCCCATGAGATCGGGCACAAAGGCCAGGCCCGCCAGGCCCACCCCCACAAAAATCTGCGAAAGCACGATGCTGCGGCGGTAGCCGATTTTGTCCACAAAACGGGCGCAGAACACGTCCACCAACAGCTGGGTGAGAAAAAACACGGAGGGGATCAGGGCGATCCGGCCTAAGGCGATGCCCCAGTCCGTGTGGAATTTCAAAAACAGAAGGGGAGCGAAATTGGCGGCGATGGCCTGGGTGATAATGCCCAAATAGCAGGCCTGCAGGGTTTTGCGGTAATTTTTCTGCACGAGCTTCATCCTTTTCTGTCCGTTTCCGGCATGGAATGTTACTATTCATGTATCTTGATAACAGTCAAGCAGCATATCAGCGGAGGGGGGTGTCGGGGGAAGTCCCCCGACTATAATCGTATCGACCGGCTCTGCCGGTCGGGCGGGGTTTTCCGTTAGGAAAACATTCCTTGCGGTTTTTCCGCCCGGGAGCCTTAGCGTCGAGCGCAGCGAGACTGAGGGCGTGCAATCCTTGGATTGCCGCCCGAAACCCACGACCAAGCGAATGCGCAGGGCGTGGGGCGTAAAAGGCGAGAGGAAAAACCGGGCGGGGGGACGAACCGCTGATGACCGCCTGCGGCGGGAATCTCATCGGCGGTGAGATCAGCCGAAAGGGAGCAATCTCCCCATGAAGGGGAGTTGCGACCTTTGAGGCTGCGGATACGCGGGGGGTATGCAATACCCGCCCGCGCGTTACCATGAACCCGTAGGGTGAATGGTAACCATGGAATTGCGCCTCCGGAGTTCCGTGGAAAGGGGCTTTTTTCCATTATAGCGGAAAACGGACGGAATGAAAAGGGCAAAATGAAGGAAAATGCGAAATCTGGCTTGCTATTCGCAAAATAATCCATTATAATAGAGATGGATTCGTATGCGCTTCTTTGGGCATTCCCAGGGGAGCGGCGTTCGGTATTACGATCACGAAGGGGGCTGGCACAGTGCCGGATTGGCTCATTTACGGTATGGTCTACGCGGGAAGCGCCCTGATGGTCTATAATATTATCCGCTATATCCGCTATGAGCTTCGCCTGCAAAAAGACAGCAAATGGGAAAAAGAGCGTCAAGTGCTGTATTTGCCGATCTTTCTGCTGGTGATGTTCCTGTTTGGCTATTTGGCCATCGGCCTGTTCGGCCACCCGGACATCATCGTTTCCGGCATCCTGTTCGGCGGCAGCGTGTTCGTGTTCGTCATCTTCGGCCTGCTTCAGCAGATCACCGACCGTATTCAGGAAAGCGAACGGCTGGAAGCGGATTTAAGGGTCGCCAAGGAAAGCAGCCGGGTGAAAACCACGTTCCTTTCCAGCATGAGCCATGAAATGCGCACGCCGCTGAACGCCATCATGGGCCTGGACGCCCTGGCCCTGCAAAACCCCGATTTGCCTCCGGAAACCCGCTCCCAGCTGGAAAAGGTGGGCGACAGCGCCAAGCACCTGCTGGATATGATCAACAACATCCTGGATATGAACTCCATCGAGGCGGGCAGCCTGACCTTAAAAGAAGAAGAATTTTCCCTGCGGCAAACGCTGGAACTGGCCGGAATCATCACAAAGAACCGCTGCGAGGAAAAGGGCCTGACCTATGAAAGCCGCTTTGCCGATGCTTTGGACGATTACTACGTGGGCGACGAAACCATGCTCAAGCACGCGTTGCTGAACGTGCTGGGCAACGCGGTGAAATTCACCCCCGCCCCCGGCAGCGTCACCTTCACCGTGGAGCAGACGGTTTCCGTGGGCCCCAGTCGGGAGCTGCGCTTCATCATCAGCGATACGGGCGTCGGCATTGATAAAAACCTGCTGCCGAACCTGTTCACCCCCTTCACCATCGGGGACACCAGCAATACCAACCGTTACAGCGGCAGCGGGCTGGGCCTGGCCCTGTCCAAGCGGGTGACGGAAATGATGGGCGGCGGCATCGCCGTGGAAAGCAAAAAGGGACAGGGCAGCACCTTCACCCTCACCGTGCGGCTGAAGGCCTCCGACCGGAAAGCGGAGCAGGCGGCGGACAGTGCCGAAGGGGAAACGCAGCTGAGCGGCCTCAAGGTGCTGATCGTGGAGGATATCGACCTGAACGCCGAAATCGTGGCCGACCTGCTGGATATGGAGGGCATTTCCTCCGACCGGGCGGAAAACGGCCTGGTGGCGGTGGACATGTTCACACGAAGCAAGCCGGGCACCTACGACGCCATTTTGATGGATCTGCGCATGCCGGTCATGGACGGCCTGGACGCCACCCGCATCATCCGGGATCAGGATCGGCCCGACGCCAAAACGGTGCCCATCCTGGCCCTTACCGCCAACGCCTTTGACGAGGACGTGCGCAATTCCTTAGAGGCGGGCATGAACGCCCATATGGCCAAGCCCGTGGATCCGGATGTGCTGTTCGATAACCTAAGGCATCTTGTACCCGAACATAAAGAGAAGCACGATTGACGGAGAGTGGAGAGTTGAGATTTATATAGTTTAAATTTTTCGGACATCAAAAATCGCAGACTATATCATCTCAACTCTCAACTCTCAACTCTCAACTCTCAACTCTCTCATAAAACTCCTAACAAACTAAAGGGGGAGCAATCCGATATGATTCAGTCCAAGCACATTAAATCGCCGCAGCTGGTGCTGATCGTGGACGACCAGGAAATCAACCGCGACGTGCTGGGGATGATCCTGGAAGATTACTATGACCTGATTTACGCCTGCGACGGCCAGGAAGCCATTCAGAAAATCGAAGAATACCAGGACAAGCTGTCGCTGATCATGCTGGATCTGATGATGCCGGTGATGGACGGCTTTCAGGTGCTTTCCTATGTACACGAAAGCGAAAGCCTCTGGCGCATTCCCATCATCGTGCTGACCGCCGAAAAGGACGCGGAGCTGCGCGCCCTGCAAATGGGCGCGGCGGACTTTATCACCAAGCCCTTTGATATGCACGAGGTGATCCGCGCCCGGGTGTCCCGCATCATCGAGCTGAGCGAGGGCCGCCGCCTGATTTCCGCCGCCGAGCATGACAAGCTGACCATGCTCTACAACCGCAACTTCTTCTTTGAATACGCCAATCGCATCCACCTGTACCATCCCGAGTGGCACATGGACGCGGTGGTCATGAACATCGAGCAGTTCCATACCGTGAACGAGCTGAACGGCCGGGAATTCGGCGACAACGTGCTGCGCATCATCGGCAACGAGATCCGCGCATTCTTAGCCGAAACGGAGGGCATTGCCAGCCGCATCGAGGCGGACCGCTTCGATATTTTCTGCAAGGCCCAGAAGGATTATCAGGCCCTGCTGGACCGGTTCCAGCGCAAGGTGGACGGCGTGGCCGAAAACGTAAGCATCCGCCTGCGCATGGGCGTGATGCCCTGGCAGGAGGACGTGGAACCTCTGCTGCTGTTTGACCACGCCCGGGCGGCGTGCAATATGATCCGGGGCGAATACAAGTCCCACCTGATGATTTACAGCGAGGACATGCGCGTGCGCGAGCTGCTGAACCAGCGGCTGCTGAACGATCTGAGGCAGGCGGTGCAGGAAAAGCAGTTCGTGGTGTTCTATCAGCCCAAGTACAATATCCAGTGCAACCCGCCGCGCCTGAGCAGCGCCGAGGCGCTGATCCGCTGGAAGCATCCCGAGCTGGGCATGATTCCGCCGGGGGACTTCATTCCCCTCTTCGAGAGCAACGGTCAAATCAGCATCGTGGATAATTACGTGTGGGCCGAGGCGGCCCGGCAAATCGCGGCTTGGCGGGACAAGTACGGCATCGTCGTTCCCGTTTCCGTGAACCTTTCCCGGGCCGACGTGTTCGACCCCAATCTGGTGCAGAACCTGACGGCGCTGATTCGGGAAAACGGCCTGGACTACAAGAACTTAAAGCTGGAAGTGACCGAATCGGCCTACACCGACAACGCCTCCCAACTGCTGGACGTGGTGGGCCGCCTGCGGGAAATCGGCTTCGAGATCGAAATGGACGATTTCGGCAGCGGCTATTCCTCCCTGAACATGATTTCCGCCATGCCCCTGGACGTGCTGAAGATGGACATGAAGTTCATCAAAAACATCGAGCATAACGCCAAGGACTTCCGCCTGGTGGAATTGGTCATGGACATCGCCAAGTATTTGAAGGTGCCCGTGGTGGCGGAGGGCGTGGAAACGGAAAACCAGCTGCGGCTGCTGAAGGAAGCGGACTGCGATCTGGTGCAGGGCTATTATTTCTCCCGGCCCCTGCCGCCGGAGGAATTTGAAAAACTGATCATTCGGGAAAAAGAAGTCATAAGGGGGACGCAGGCATGACCATTCAGGAGCTGTACGCGAAAATCGGCGGAAACTACGAACAGGCGCAGAAAATCATGAAAATGGATAAGCTCATCGACCGCTACGTGCGCAAGCTGGCTGCCAGCGGCACCTATGAAAAGCTGGCCGAGGCGGGCAAAACCCTGGACGCCGGCCCGCTCTTTGAAGCCGCCCACGCCATGAAGGGCGTGTGCGCCAATTTGGGCTTGGACACCCTGTCCCGCGCCGCCGGGGAAATCACCGAGGAATTCCGCCCCGGCTCCCCCCGGAAAATGACCGACGCCGAGGTGCGGGAAAAGCTGGCCGTCCTGGCCGAAATGTACCAGCGCACCGTCAAAGGCATTGAGGAATACGTGGCGGGAGCGTAAACGCCGCAAACTTTCCGGTTGTGACGCGGCGGAAAGTGGAAATTGAAAAGTGAAAAGTGAAAATATGGAATGATGGCGCTTTATCCGGCGTCAAATGACACAGGTATATAAAAATTTCACTTTTCACTTTCCACTTTTCACTTTTTGCTCTTGCCATATCGCGTTAGAATGAGCTGGGTTTGAAGGGGATGAAATTCGCTCTTGTCTATCAACGCTGAAAAAAGAGGGCTTACGAAGTATCTGTCCCCTCTGGGGGCGTGGGCGCTGGCCTTCGGCTGTGCCGTGGGCTGGGGCTCTTTCGTCATGCCGGGCAATACCTTTCTGCCCATCGCGGGACCCATCGGCACGGTGCTGGGCATCGGGATCGGCGCGGTGATCATGCTGCTTCTCGCCGCCAATTATCATTTCCTGATGAACAAGTACCCGGAAGCGGGCGGCGCGTACGCCTATACCAAATACATTTTCGGCTATGACCACGGCTTTTTGAACGCCTGGTTCCTGATCCTGACTTACGTAGCGATTATTTGGGCCAACGCCACCGCCCTGCCCCTCATCGGCCGGAACCTGCTGGGGTCCTTCTTCCAGGTGGGCTTACATTACCAAATCGCCGGGTTTGACGTATACATGGGCGAAGTGCTGCTGGCCGTGGCCGCGCTGGCGGTGGCCGCGGCGGTGTGCCTGTTCGGCCGTTCGGCGGGGCGGGCGCAGATCGTGCTGGCCCTGGTGCTGCTGGGCGGCGTGACCGTCTGCGTTCTGGCGGCGGCGCTGAACGGCGGCTTTGCCGAGGGTGCCCTTTCCCCCGCCTACGCCCCCGACCGGGCGCCTTTGTCTGGCGTTTTCACCATCATCGCCTTGGCCCCCTGGGCCTACGTGGGCTTTGAAAGCATCTGCCATTCCTCCGAGGAATTTCAGTTTTCCCCCAAAAAATCCTTCCGCGTCCTGGCCGTGGCCGTGGTCACCGCCGGGGCCGCCTACGCTATGCTGGCGCTGCTGGCCGTGGCGGTGCTGCCCGAGGGCTGCGCCTCCTGGACGGATTATATTTTCGGCCTCGGCAGCCGTCAGGGCATCGAAGGGCTGCCCACCTTCTTCGGGGCCAGCAGCGTTTTGGGCGGCTTGGGCGTGGTGCTGCTGGGCCTGGCCGCCCTGGCGGGCATCCTCACCGGCCTGATCGGCAACTATATCGCCTCCAGCCGCCTGCTGTACGCCCTGGCGCAGGACAGCCTGCTGCCCGGCTGGTTCGGCAAGCTAGATAAGCACCGCGTGCCCAAGAACGCCGTGCTGTTCCTGCTGGCCGTTTCCGCGCTGCTGCCCTTCCTGGGCCGCACCGCCGTGGCCTGGATCGTGGACGTGACCACCGTGGGCGCCACCATCGCCTACGCCTACACCTCCGCCTCCGCCCTGCGGGCCGCGCGGAAGGAAAAGAACAAGCTGTTCATGCTCACCGGCGGGGCTGGGGTGGCGGTGTCTCTGGCCTTCATCCTGTATTTCCTCATCCCCCACCTGCTGGACGTGACCGTGCTTTCCACCGAATCCTACCTGATCTTAGCCGCGTGGGGCATCCTCGGCTTCGTGTTCTTCCTGTATGCCTTCCGTAAGGATTATGCCCGGCATTTGGGCCGGTCCACCATCGCCTGGATCGTGCTGCTGGCTATGATCATTTTCACCTCCACCATCTGGATGCGCGAGGCGACGCAGACCAACGCCGAGCAAGCTGTGACCCCGATCCAAACCTACTATGCCGAGCGGCTTCGGGAGGAGGGCGTGGACGTCGAGGCGATGGACGCCAAGCCCGTGCGCCGTTACTTAGAAGAGAAGCTGGAGGCCATCGGTCAGTCCCTGACTGCCCACAGCCTGGTTCAAACGGGCCTGATCCTGGCCGCCTTGGCCATGCTGTTCTACATCTATTCCCTGATGCAGAAGCGGGAAAAGCAGCTGGAGCGGGAAAAGGTGCTGGCGGAGGAAAGCAGCCGCGCCAAAACCAGCTTCCTGTCCAACATGAGCCACGAGATCCGCACGCCCATGAACGCCATCATCGGCCTGGACAGCATCGCCCTGAAAGACCCGAACCTTTCGCCCCACACCCGGGAGCAGCTGGAAAAGATCGGCTCCAGCGCCAAGCACCTGCTGGGCCTCATCAACGACATCCTGGATATGAGCCGCATCGAATCGGGCCGCATGGTGCTGAAAAACGAGGAGTTCAGCTTCCGCGCCTTCCTGGACCAGATCAACGTGATGATCAACAGCCAGTGCATGGAAAAGGGGCTGGAGTTTGAATGCCATATCATCGGCCACGTGAACGATTATTACGTCGGCGACGATATGAAGCTCAAGCAGGTACTCATCAACATTTTGGGCAACGCCGTGAAATTCACCCCCGCTCCCGGCAGCGTCACCTTTACGGTGGAGCAGCCCCGGCAGTTTGAAGGCTATTGCACCCTGCGCTTCACCGTAGCCGATACCGGCATCGGCATGAGCAAGGAATACCTGCCCAAGATTTTCGACGCCTTCTCCCAGGAGGATTCCAGCATTTCCAACCGCCACGGCAGCACGGGCCTGGGCATGGCCATTACCAAGAACATCGTGAACATGATGAACGGCGACATCGCCGTGGAAAGCGAAAAGGGCAAAGGCTCCACCTTTACCGTCACCGTCACCCTGAAATCCTCCCCCCGCAGCGTACACCAGGAGCATGGCCACATGCTGCCGGAAAACCTGCGCGTGCTGATCGTGGACGACAGCGAGGTGGCATGCAAGCAGGCGCAAATGGTGGCGGCGGACATCGGCATCAAGGCCGACGCGGTCATGACCGGCGAGGACGCCCTGGGCCGCGTCCTCAAGCGCCGGGAGGAGGGCGTGCCCTACCACCTGGTGATCACGGACTATAAAATGCCCGGTATGGACGGCCTGGCGCTCACCCGCGCCATCCGCGCCTTCGACAAGGGCGAAACCGGCGTCATCATCCTGACCGGCTACAGCTGGGAGGATATTCAGGAGGAATGCAACAAGATCGGCGTGGACGGCATCATGTCCAAGCCCCTGTTTACGGACAGCCTGCTCTTTGAAGCCCAGCGCGTGCTGGAAAAGAAGCGCCAGGACGCGAACTCGGAGGAAACGCCCGCGGTTCCCGCCGGCGCCGAAGAAGCGCCGGAAGCCGGGGAAGGAAGCTTACAGGGCCTGCGCGTGCTGCTGGCCGAAGATATGGAAATCAACGCCGAAATCCTGACCGATCTGCTGGATATGGAGGGCATCTCGGCGGAACACGCGGAGAACGGCCAGATCGCCGTGGATATGTTCAGCGCCCATCCGGCGGGGTTCTACGACGCGGTTCTCATGGACGTGCGCATGCCCGTCATGGACGGCCTGGAGGCCGCCCGCGCCCTGCGCGCCCTGGATCGGCCCGACGCCAAGACCATCCCCATCATCGCCCTCACCGCCAACGCCTTCGACGAAGACGTGCAGCGTTCCCTGCAAGCGGGCATGAACGCCCACCTGAGCAAACCCGTGGAGCCGGATCGCCTGTACGAGACGCTCCGCCGCCTGATCCGCGCCGCCGAATAACGCAAGAGGTAAAGCCACATGAAATTTTCTTATCAGGAAATGCCCGAAACCCTGAAAGGCACCTACGCGGAAGCGTCGCAGGCGTGGGGTTTTTCGTGGAAAGAATTCGTCGCCACCGTGCCTTCGCCCCTGCTGCTGGTGACCACCTATAAGCAGAACGGCCTGCCCAACGCCTGCATGCAGTCCTGGGCCACGTTCACCAGCGCCAACCGGGGCAAGGGCTTCTACGCGATCTTAGGCAGCGTGAACAAAAACGGCCACCTGTACGCCACCCTGCAAGAGAAAAAGGAAGCCGTAATCAACTTCGTATCGGCGGTGAGCTTTGAAAAGTGCATGGCCACCATCAAAAACAATCAGCCGGAAGCCGACGAAATCTCCGTTTCCGGCCTGACCCCGCGCCCCGCCTCCTGGGTGAACGCGCCCATGGTGGAAGAATGCTTCATGAACTTAGAATGCCGGTATCAGTGGGAAAAGGAAATCGTGCCCGGCGACGATCACGCGCTCATTTGCTTGGAAGTGATCGGCGTGCATATCGACGAAGCGTACCTTAAGGACAGAACGGGCGATCAGGGCGTGCTGTTCAATATCCACCATCCCCAGAACCCCGAAATCACCGAAAAAACCGGCCACGACTACGCCGGAATCATCCAGAAAAAAATTGATATGGGCGAATATTGACGCAAACACAAAGCGCGCGCTTCCGCACAGGCGATTTGCCAGCGGAAGCGCGCTTTTTTGGGGGGCTTCTTCAGCCCCTTGAGTCGATCAATTATTCCGCCAGAAACGCGTCGATCAGCGCGGCCGCCTGGGCCACGGGGTCGCCCGCCATATCCAGCCAGTGCAGGTTTTCTTCCCGGCGGAACCAGGTCATTTGGCGCTTGGCGAATTTCTTGATGGCGTTGCCCAGTTCCAGCACCATCTGATCGTAGGGGATTTCGCCCAGCAGATAGCGGGTGAGGTATCGGTATTCCAGGCCTAACTTCATCAAAAACTCGGTGCTGACGCCCGCGTCCAGCAGCCTGCGCACTTCGTCCACCATGCCCTGGTTCAGCCGCCGTTCCAAGCGCTCGTCGATGCGGGCTTTCAGGGTTTCCCGGGGCCAGGTGACGCCCAATTTCAGGACTTCATAGCGGGGATTGTGTTTGCCGGGGTGGTAATCGTCCGCGGCTAAGCGTTCCAGGGCGCGCATGACGCGGTTGCGGTTCTTGGGGTCGATGTCCGTGTCCGGCAGTTTTTCCTTTAACATTTCATATAACGCCGGGGTCTCGAAGGTTTCCAGATGGGCGCGGAGGGCAAGATCGGGTTCAATGGAAGATAACTCGTAGCCGTCCGCCACGGAATCCACGTACAGGCCGGTGCCGCCCACTAAGAAGGGGAGCTTGCCACGGGCCAAAATACCGTCGATGGCTTCATAGGCTAAGCGCTGAAAATCCGCCATGGAGAAAAAATCCCCCGGCTGGCATACGTCGATCAGGTGATGGGGCACGCCCTTGGTTTCCTCGGCCGTGATTTTGCCGCTGCCTAAGTCCAGCCCCCGGAACACCTGCCGGGAATCGGCGGAAACGATTTCCCCGCCGTACCGGAGCGCCAGCTCCACCCCCAAGCCGCTTTTGCCTGAGGCATTGGTGCCCATGATCACGATCAGCTTGCCCGCCATCGGCCTGTCCTCCCTTTGATTTTTTTGATACGCTTATTGTATCACACGAGTCCTGTTCATGTAAAGTATGTCCATTTGCGTGCCGTATGTTTCATCCCAGCTCGCATATATGCATCATATTTTGTATTTAATGAATATTTATCGAGATTTATCCCGATTTTCTCAAAAATTTCTGAATAAAAATTCAAGTTTCCTCTTGACAGACGTTTTTCTGTGTGGTATACTGCACCCGTTCCCTGAAAGGAACGCAAATAAACGAACACAATCGGTCAGGAGGAAAAGACTTATGAAGAAGATTCTCGCCATGGTATTGGTACTTTGCATGATGGTTCCCGCCCTGTCCGCTTTCGCGGAAGACAAACTGATCATGGGCACCAACGCCGCTTTCCCGCCTTATGAATATTATGAGGACGGCGTGATCGTGGGCATCGACGCCGAAATCGCCGCCGCCATCGCCGAAAAGCTCGGCATGGAGCTGGTGATCGACGATATGGACTTCGGCGCTATCATCACCGCCGTGACCACCGGCAAGGTGTCCATGGGCATGGCCGGTATGACCGTGACCGAAGAACGCCTGCAGAGCGTGAACTTCTCCACCTCCTACGCCACCGGCATCCAGGCCATCATCGTGAAGGAAGGCTCCCCCATCGCTTCCGTGGATGACCTCTACGCGGAAGGTGCTTCCTACAAGATCGGCGTGCAGGAATCCACCACCGGCGACATCTACTGCTCCGACGATTTCGGCGATGAAAACGTGCTCAAGTACAAGGTGGGCGCGGACGCCGTGGCCGCCCTGCTGGCCGATAAGGTGGACTGCGTGATCATCGACAACAACCCCGCCAAGGCTTTCGTGGAAGCCAACGCCGGTCTGGTGCTGCTGGATACCCAGTACGCCGTGGAAGACTACGCCATCGCCATTGCCCTGGAAAACACCGAACTGCTGGAAAAGATCAACACCGCCCTGGAAGCGCTGATCGCGGACGGCACCGTGGCCGCCATCGTGGAAAAGTACATCCCCGCCGAATAATACAGGCTTTCTCTTTCATCCAATAGGGAGCGAGCAATCGCCCCCTATTGCTTTATATCATCAGAGGACGGAGAAACATGAAGAAAAAACAGCCCCTTTGGATCAAAATCTGCGCGGCGCTGGCCGTGATCGCCGTGGCGCTTGTGGCGGGCTATTTCGCCGTGTTCTATCACGCGGACGTGCTGAAAATCGAAAACGGCAAGGTGTCCGGCGCCAAATCCACCTGGCTCATCGCCCAGGAGGACAGCGATACATACGTGAAGCTGGCCGACGTGAACCTGCCGAAAAATTATGCCGCCGTGAAGAACGCCCCGGATACGGACGGCGACGCCATTACCACCTTTTTTATGTACCAGGGTAAGGACGCGGAAAAGCAGCCGGGCACGCTGCTGGTTTTCGGCCAGGCCGCGAGTAAAATCACCGATCTGAACCAGGGCAAGGAAACGGAAATCGCCGGGCAAGCGGGCGTTCTGCTTTTCCGGGAGGTTGAAGAAGGCCGCACGGCGCTGTTTTACATGGAATCGCCCTATGACGAGCTGCGCATCGTGATCCAGGCCGCATTGCCCGCGGGCGCGTCCGACGAAGAACTGACGGCGCTGGCGGCGGTCATGGTGGAAAAAGTGACGCCGGGCAAGCAGCTTTCGGCCATCGCGGCGGATTTCAAGCTGAATTTCCTGGACGACGACCGCTGGCAGTATCTGTGGAACGGCTTGGGCGTCACGCTGAACATCACCTTCGGGGCCGTGGCGCTGGGCATCATCATCGGCGTGCTGGTGGCCATGGTGCGCTCCACCTGGGATCAGACCCAGGAAACCATGCGCAAAGGGCTGGGGCGGACGGTGCTGCGACTGCTGAACAGCATCTGCAATGTGTACCTGACCGTCATTCGCGGCACCCCCGTGGTGATCCAGCTGATGATCGCGTACTACATCATCTTAGCCTCCAGCCGCAACGGGGTCATGGTGGCCATGCTGTCCTTCGGCATCAATTCCGGCGCTTACGTGGCCGAAATCATTCGGGGCGGCATTATGAGCATCGACAAGGGCCAGATGGAGGCCGGACGCTCGTTGGGCTTTGATTACATCAAAACCATGTGGTACGTGATCATTCCCCAGACCATGAAAAACGTGCTGCCCGCCCTGGCGAACGAATTCATCGTGCTGCTGAAGGAAACCTCCGTGGCCGGTTATGTGGCGGTGAAGGATCTGACCAAGGGCGGCGACATCATCCGCGGCGTCACCTATTCCGCCTTTATGCCGCTGCTTGCCGTGGCCGCCATTTATTTGGTGATGGTCATGTTCTTCACCTGGCTGGTGGGCAAGCTGGAAAGGAGGCTGCGCAGCAGTGACCACTGATATCATCATTTCCGTAAAAAATCTGGAAAAGCATTTCAAAGGCGGCGAGCTGAAAGCCCTGCGGGGGGTCAGCGCCGATATTCACAAGGGCGAGGTGGTGGTGGTCATCGGCCCCAGCGGCAGCGGCAAATCCACCTTCCTGCGGTGCCTGAACCTGCTGGAAATGCCCACCTCCGGCACCATCTCCTTTGAGGGCGTGGACATTACCGACCCCAAGGTGAACATCAATGTACACCGGCAGAAAATGGGCATGGTGTTCCAGCATTTTAACCTGTTCCCCCACATGACCGTGCTGCGGAACATGACCCTTGCCCCCATGAAGCTGCTGAAAAAGAGCAAAAAGGACGCGGAGGACAAGGCCATGGGCCTGCTCAAGCGCGTCAACCTGGCCGACCGGGCCGACGCTTACCCCAGCCAGCTTTCCGGCGGCCAGAAGCAGCGCATCGCCATCGTGTGCGCCCTGTGCATGGAGCCGGAGGTCATGCTCTTTGACGAACCCACCTCCGCCTTGGACCCCGAAATGGTGGGCGAGGTGCTGGACGTGATGAAGCGTCTGGCCCAGGAGGGCATGACCATGGTGGTGGTCACCCATGAAATGGGCTTCGCAAGGGAAGTGGCCGACCGGGTGCTGTTCATGGACGAGGGCCAGATCGTGGAGGAAGGCACCCCCGAGGAAATCTTCTCCCATCCCGCCCAGCAGAGGACCAAAGATTTCCTGAACAAAGTTTTATAACAGAAAATTTTATCTCAAGATCGTGCGAAATTGCTTTAAAATTTCGCACGATTTTGGTATAATATCATTGATGAAGTGGGAAGGAGAGAAAGAACATGTCTATCACCGCCACCGAATTAAAAGAGAACTTGGGAAAGTATCTGCTGCTTTCCGCCACCGAGGATATTTACATTACCAAGAACGGAAAAATCGTCAGCAAGCTTTCCAACCCGTTCCAGGATCGCGTCGCCATCGCCAAATCCCTTTTTGGCAGCGTTCCGGCTGAAATGACGCTGGAGGAAGCGAGAGAGGAACGGTTGAACGGCATATGAAAGCCTTATTGGATACCTGCGTGATCATGGACGCGGTTCAGAACAGGGAACCCTTTGCCCGGGACGCGCAGGCGATTTTTCTCGCGGCGGCAAACGAAACGTTCATGGGCTGCGTGACCGCGAAAGCCATGACGGATATTTACTATCTCACGCATCGCTGCACCCATGACAGCGGCACGGCAAAAACCGTGACCGGGCGGATCGGCATACTGTTTGGCATTCTCGATACCACGGAAAGCGACGTCCGGCACGCGCTGGCGTCCAATCTGCCGGATTTTGAGGATGCGGTCATGGTCGAAACCGCCCTTCGGGAAAGCATGGACTGCATCGTGACCCGGAATCTTTCAGATTATCAAAACGTCCCTTTGCCCATATACGCGCCTCGGGCGTTTTTGAACAGGCTCCAGGAGGTTTTTGACGGGTGATTTCGCCGCCAACAGGAAAGCGCTTGTCATTCCCTCCGATTTCGCGTATAATCGAGAACCTTTGCCGGGAAGACCCTGCTATCGCTCTGGATGATGGCGCGACCAAGGCCATTCTCAACACCAAGGGCGGCGCGGGCGAAATCAGCGATGACTTGAAATCTCTTTTGCGCTACATGGAGGGCTTCAAGCCGGACAGCGACTATACAAGAATGCTGAACGAGGCCGTGGAATTCGTGCGCTCGGACGATCAGTGGAGGAGGGAGTATATGGTTCTGAATGAAATGCTGAAAGAAAACAGGCGGATGGGTGGATACATGGGAAAGGTTGCACAAGTACGCAATTCCCGGCACACCGTTGACAAAGGAACGCTTTCATTGATTCTGATGATTCATCCGCATACCCTCCAGGAGATTTTGGACACCATGGACGCCCACCCGGATTGGGACGATGAAAAAATCGCGGAAACCGTTGACTTTGAATAAGCTGCCCCATGGAGCGTCCGGCATTGGACGCTCCGTTTTGTTTCCATCCCGCCGCCGTTGGTTCGCCAGCGGCGTTTTTTGTTTTCTGCCCAAAAACAAACATTCGTTGTTTTATCTTTTTTCATTCCACTATAAGTTGATTTTTTGAAGGATTTCTCCGTTGAAACAACCTTCAGTTCATGCTACAATGCAGGCGCCGCGGCAGAAAACGACAAAGGAGGCCCATCCATGGAAAACACATTCGATCTCAAAACCCTCCGCAAAGCAAAGGATATGAAGCAGGAGGAATTGGCCGCCGCAGTGGGCGTATCGCCCCAGGCGGTGAGCAAATGGGAACAGGGCGGCCTGCCGGACGCGGCGCTGCTGCCCGCCATCGCGGACGCGCTGGGCGTTTCCATCGACGCCCTTTTCGGACGGCAAAAGGAAGAATTGAGCTTTTACGACCGCTTCCTGCAGCATATGTATGAAGTACACTGGCACGATGTCATTGAGGAACTGTACCGCATCGGCCAGTTATGCGGCGCGTCTGTCTGCCGGGTGGAAAAATACAATGAGTTCCTATTCAGCCACGCGGACGAAAGCACCTATACGGAAGGCGCGCTGGATGAAGGCTTCTTTCAGGGACGGCTGCACGAAAAACAGCCCTATTTCCTGCTGATCCCCGAACCTAAGGAAGGTTACGAAAGCGCCGTGCCCTACGGCGAAGCGTTCGTTCATCTGTACGAAGTGCTGGCGTCCCCCAACGCGCTGAAAGCCATGTACTATATCATGTCTGAACAAAACGCCTACTTTGACGCGGAAGCGATGGCCGCGGCCCTGTCCGTTTCCACAGAGGAAGCTTCAAAAATCATTGACGGGCTCGTCAGCATCAACGTCGTATCTCAAGCCAGCTTTGCCACCGGAACCCAAAGCAAAACGATCTACCAGGGAAAGGCGTACATCGAATTCATCGCTTTCCTCTATTTTTCCTCCATGCTCATGAACCGGCCAACCCATTTTATCTATCAGATCAACGACCGATCGAAACCCTGGTTTGATAGAAAAACGTATAAAACGCCATGACGCGCCGTCAGCAGATTCCCGCGCCTCCGCGATTTTATCCCGCGGAGGCCTTTTCTTCGCCTTGACTTTTTTACTTTTGCGGGCTATCATGGGAGCCGAAACCAAAGGAGGAGAGTTTATGGTTATGATCGGCGTGACCCCGTCTCTGACGGAGAAAGGGAATATAACCCAGAACCAGGATTATTTTAACGCGGTGTTCCGGGCGGGGGCGCTGCCCGTGCTGCTGCCCCTGACGG
>JAFSNT010000100.1 GCA_017443295.1 Clostridia bacterium | reverse complement strand
GTATTCCAAATCAATCACCGTACCGTCCACGGCATGGACGGTCAGCAGCGGCCTGCAGCCAGCATCGGGATCGTTCAGATCATTTCCATAAAAGTTCCAAACAGGAGTCAGGGCGAATGTCAGCGTATCCCGCTGGAGCACCGCCATATAGCCCAGATCAATGCGATATACAAGCAGGTGAATATCTCCCCGCACTTCCTCCACCTGGTATTTCAGCGGCATCGTTTGCCGGGCAACGGCAAGGATGTTTTCAAAGGGAAGCAAATTTTGTTCCACACGCTCATTGCCGATAAGATAGGGAGATGACCATTGGAAGTTTGTGACCTGCCCTTCCCGATTGATTGCCAGCAACACTTGTTCATATCCTACGGCTGGTATGAACAGGTCGTCCCGAAAGCTGGAGGTATTCATCATGGCCCCATAGCAGGGAAGCAGCGGCGCGCCATCGATCACGCGGGCGTAGGCCAGCGTATAGGAAAAGCCTGTGCCTTCATGCTCACGCCCTTCCAGCAGCAGCTGATCGTTGGGAATATACCCGCGGGATTGTCCAACGGAAAACAGCGCGAAGGGCTGATCCGTCAGCGCGGTCATCAGCTGATTCCCGATGGATACGGCCTGGGCCCGCGTCAGTGGATGCCCCGCTATATCCTCCGCTATCTCCGCGTTTGGATAGGGCGAGGAGTAGTTGACGGTTTTCTTCTGACGGTAATGGTCATCATAGCGAATGCTGGCGCTCAGCGTCGCGCCCAGGGGGTCAGCAAAGCTGGGATACCGGTAAAAGCCGGCACCTGCCTGGGCGTCAATATCCTTTTGCCTTGTGCCCTTTTGTTGCACATAGGCGTAATGCCGGAAATACTGGTTCGTTTGCCGTCGCCCCTCCATGGACGCCGTATCGTTTTCATCGTCGATCTTCAATTTCTGGCTTCCCAGCCCGGGCCAAATCAGATCAGCCAGACGGGGCACCATGGAATCGTCAAAAACCGTGCTTTTAACGGGGATCAGGTACAAGGCTTCGGCATGGGGCACGGTGATTACTGCATCCACGTCGATCACCGTTTTGCCAGTATTGGATCGAAAGGTTTCGGTGACGTGCGCGGGCGCGTTCACCTGGCTTTGAACATCCGCCAGGGAGATGCCGGGAAGCAGCAGACAAAGAATCAGAAACAATGATAAGATTTTCTTCATTTCCTTCACCTCCGGCATCAGCGTATCACAACGGCGGGCCAAAAGTCTTTATCGACTTGTAAGCAAGTTGTAAGCAAGTTGTAAATCACGCGCCTGTGCCATCGTCTATATCGTCATAGACAGGGACGGGCGAGGCGGTGACGGCAGGCGCGGCGTTTTCTGCCCGGTGCTCTATGCTGCGGGTCATAAGCGGCAAGCCAACGATGGAAGCTGCCGCCAGGAGAAGGATCAGCAGGATTGCAAAGAAACTCTTTTTATTCATTGCCTTTTTCCTCCATAGGCCAGATCATGGAAATCATCGTCCCCTTTTCGACCTCGCTTTGTATCTCCAGCCGCCCGCCGTGGGCTTGGGCGATCATTTGGCACAGACTCAATCCCAGCCCGGCCCCGCCCAGCTTGCGGCTGCGGGCCTTGTCCACCCGGTAGAAGGGTTCCGTCACCAGGGCGATCTGATCAGCGGGGATTCCGCTGCCCTGGTCGATGACGGATACAATCTGAAGGCCGTTCGATGTATCAGCGGTCAGGCAAATGACCGTGTTCTCCGGGCTGGCCTTGATAGCGTTGTCAGTAAAATTTGTAAGCAGACTGAACAGCAAATCGGGGTCGCCGGTGAGGCTATCAATTTGCAGTTCGGTTTGCAATTCGATCTGCTTTTCCTTCGCCGCAGGCGTCAGGGCGGTGCAGACCTTATCGAGCAATTCCTGTGTGTCGATGGATTTTTTTAGCACAACTGGATTTTCCTGCATGGAAATGAGCTGCATCATCTTCTGTGAGAGCCTTTCCGTGCGTTTCGCCGCTTCGTTGATTTCATGGGCTGCTTCCAGCCGTCCTTCTTCCGTCAGCGGCATGGACAGCAGGCTCCCCGAAAAGCCGATGATGGCGGTCATGGGCGTTTTCATTTCGTGAGTCAGAGCGCCCAACAGCATTTCCCGCCGCCGGGCGGTTTCCTCCAGGTCGGAGATTTTCTGCTCCACCGTTTCCGCCATGTGGTCAAAGGAACGGGACAGGTCGCCCACCTCGTCCCCGGTCTGGATTTGGGAACGCAGGCCATAATCGCCGCCCGCGATCTTTTCAGAAACGCGGGTCAGCTTGCGCAGCGGTTTCAGCGTTTTCCGCAGGATCAACGGCAGCAAAACGCCGCACAGCAACAGGCACCCCAACAGGGAAAGCTGTGCCATGCGGGTCAGATCGTCGATATGCCGATAGGTTTCGTCGATGTTCGCCGTGCGGTAAACGGTAACGGGCGTTTGCAAAACGGTCATGTTCTGCGCAGAGATCAGCAGATGCGTCCCGCCTGTTTCCACGATGCGGCTGGCGGTAATGATTTCCTCCGCCATCGGCAGGACGTTCAGCGGATCATGCACCGCCGTATTATAAAAATACCGCCCGTCCATCACCAGCGACCAGGAGCAATCCCCGGATTGCAGCAGGTGGGCATAGGTGGAGAAGGTGTACTGGATCAGCGATTGCCGCGCGACGCCGTCCGCATCGTAGGACGTGGAAGATGTGCGATCCAGGGTGGACAGGTGATCGCAGAATACTGCCGTGTCCCGCTCTCCGTTCCGGATCGCCTGCTGGATCAGCCCGTCCGTTTCCTTCGCCACGAAATAATACAGGCACAGGCTGACCGACAGCAGGATCACCGTTAGGGTGATGAGGGTTTGCTTGAGCCAGAGCTTCATGGCTGCATCTCCAATCTATATCCGATTTTATAAACCGTTGCCAACTCTTTGTTCAAATCCAGCTTCCGCCGCAGGGCCGCCACATGCACGTCCACCGTGCGGGTTTCGCCGATGAACTCATCGCCCCATACCTGATGCAGCAAATCTTCCCGTGTCATCACCATGCCGGGATGCCGCAGGAAGGTGAGCAGCAATTCGTATTCCATGTTTTTGAGGGAGATCGTTTCGCCGCCCTTCGTGACGGAGCGGCTTTCCATGTCCACGGCAATATCGCCATAGGTAAGCTGCTTCGGCTGTTTGTCCGCCCGTGCCAGCACCTTTTCCATC
>JAFSNT010000099.1 GCA_017443295.1 Clostridia bacterium | reverse complement strand
GGGCGCGCACCTCCACCAGCACCGTCACCTGCTTGCCCTGCTGGGCGGCGCGGATCAGGGCCGCCACGATGGGCGATTTGCCGCTGACCCGGTACAGGGTCTGCTTGATGGCCATGACGTTCTGATCCTCCGCCGCCTCGCGGATGAAGCGCACCACGGAATCGAAGCTGTCATAGGGGTGATTGACCAAAATATCCCCGCCGCGAATGGCGCGGAAAATGGAACCCTCCTGGCGGAAGCGCTCGTCCACGCGAGGGGTGAAGGGCGGGAAGCGCAGGTCGTCAAAGTCCGGCAAAGACGAAATCTGCTTCATGAAATAGTCGAGGTTCAGGGGGCCGGGTACGGTAAACACGCCTTCCTCGGCCACGTCCAAATATTTCTTTATCCGCACCAGCAGGCGCACGTCGCCCCCGGCGGGCACTTCTAAGCGCACCACCCGGCCCCATTTGCGCTTTTTCAGGTTTTTGCGCATTTCCACGATCAGGGCGTCGGCGTCGCTGTCGTTATAAATGAAGTCGGTATTGCGGGTGATGCGGAAGGGCAGCACGGCCAGGGGATGGGCCTTGCCGAACAGCCGGTGGGCGTAGGCGGCGATCACCTGCTCCAGCAGCACGCCCCTGGCCTTGCCCCGGCCCATGGGCAGCATGACCACCCGGGGCAGGGTGGAGGGCACGGTCAAAAGCGCCATGCGGGGCGTACTGGTGCGCACGGTAGGCGGCAGCAGCAGCGCCAAATACAGCCGCCGGGAGGCCAGCAGCGGGAAGGGACGCTTATCGTCGATGGCCCGGGGGGTCATGAGGGGCTGCACCTGCTCGTCAAAATAATGGCTCAGCCATTCCCGCTGTTCCTTGTTCAGCTCCTCCATTTTCAGGAAATGGATGCCGCTTTGGGCCAGGGCGGGCACGTATTCCGTATTCAGCAGCTCGTACTGCCGGGCCACCTGCTCCTGCACGGCGGGGAAAATGGCGTCCAGCTGTTCCCGGGGCGTCAAGCCCGATGGATCCTTTTTCTTGTCGCCCGCAAAGGCCGCCCGCACCAGGGAACCAACCCGCACCATGAAGAACTCGTCTAAGTTGGTGGAGCAGATGGACAGGAACTTGCCCCGCTCCAGCAGCGGATTGTCGGGGTTGGCCGCTTCCTCCAGCACCCGGCGGTTAAAGTCGATCCAGCTCAGCTCCCGGTTCATGATTTCCTTTTTTGCCATGGGTATTTGCACATCCTTTTGTATCGTTCACATGGTCAGTTTACTGGTGAGGGTGATGATGGTAACCGTCGGGGTATTGAAGATGCGGATGGGCGGCAGGCCGATGGCGGCGCTGGTGCCAAGGCCGGGGCTGATATACTGGGAAATGCCGTGGATGGTACTCAGGCCGGTGACCTTCTGATCTTCCGGGAACCAGGTCCCAGCCTCGGACGATCCCGGCGCGCACACAGCGCCCACGCCCGGAACGCGCCACTGGCCCGCCACGGTATGCCCGGCCAGCACCAGAGAAATGGAAAGGATGTGGCTGTCGTTATCCGCGGACGTCCATTCCCGCAGGGCCCGCAGCACCGTATCGTCCAGGGGCACATGGGTCAGGCCCACGTGAATGTGGCTTTCCAGCGTTTCCCGCCATGCCTGCCGAATGCGATCCAGCTGATCCAATTGGTACTGCACCGCCGCCAGGGCGGCGTCCCGCTCCGGGGAAGCCTCCATTTCCTCCACCTGAGTAAGCCGCGCCTGATACGCGCTGAGCGCCCCGTCGTAATTCAGGGTGTACACCCAGGCGGGGCACAGCCACAGCGTTCCCTTTCCCCTGTCGATGCGCACCGGCGCGTCCAGGTAAATCGCCCCGTGTTCCTGGGCGGTGCGGATGTACTCTGCCAGGGGGCTGTTCCCTTCGTGGGGCGCGGTGATCAGGGCGGCGGGATCCTCGTCGCCGGGGATGAAGTAGACGGGCTTGCCGCTGAACAGCTTGAGCAGTTCCAGAAACGCGCCCATGTCCCCGTCCCTGCCGGTGATATCCCCCGTTACGCACACGATATCGTATTGGGCGGAGGCGATGGCCGCCTGCATCTGCTCCTGGTGGGGGCCGAAGTACAGGCCGTGCAAATCGCTGATGTGCAGGATGCGGAAATTTTCAAAACCGCTGGGCAGGTTGGACACCGTGACCGATTGCCGCGCCAGCGTTACCCGGCTGTTGCTGATGGTGTTCAGCACGGCCACGGTGACGACGATCACCGCCAGCAGCAGGAGAAAAAAGCCGATAAAGGGGTGCTTTCGCCTGCCTTCGTCAAATAAGGGGTCGTGAGACCGTCCCATGATGATCTCCTTTCTATCTCGATACAAGCATTATATATGAAAAATCCTTTTTTCGCAACGAAAAAAGAAAAACGTGGAACTGTTTCCAGTCTCCACGTTCAGGCGTTTATCAGAACAGGTTGGGCACTTTTTCAAGCCCCTTGTACAGAGCCAGACCCAAGACGCCGCAGGCGATCACTTCGCCCGCGCCTACTGTCAGCATCAGATACCAGAAGGAATCCGGCACGCCGTACACCTGCTGCAGCACGATGGGCACGATGATGGCGTTGCTCAGCACCGGGGGGATCCAGGCAAGCAACGGCTTTTTCTTGAGCAGCAGGGTGCCGACGGCCCCGATCAGGGTGGCCAGGCTGCCGAACACCACGTCCCACGCGGCGCAGCCCGTGATCAGATTGGCAAGCACGCAGCCCACCGTCAGGCCCGGCACCGCCGCCACGGTGAAGCAGGGCAGAATGGTGAGCGCTTCGGAAAGGCGAACCTGAATGGCGCCGCTGGCCAGGCCGAACGCCTGGGCCACCAGCGTCAGCACCACATACAGCGCGGCGATGGCTCCGCCCACACACAAGGTTTTGACATTGAGGGAATCCTTCTTCATGTCAAAATCTCCTTTCGTAAGGATGGCTTTTTCGCGCATCCTGTTTTTTCGGATGGGTGGCGCGGCTTTCGCGCATCATCCGCTGCCGAATACAGTCGGCAGGAGGTTACTTTACCATAAATCCGCCCGCATGGCAAGAAAGAATTTTGCGCATGCTAAAGGGCGGAAGCGGTTCATCGCCGCCGAAACGCCGAAAAAGGAAAGGAGATCCATCCCATGACCGAAAAAAAGCATCAGTGCATCCATTGCTCTGTGGAATCCTGCCGCCATTTGAAGCAGGAGGAGGGCCTGTGCGCCCTGGAAAGCATTCAGGTGGCCCCCACGCCCATGGCCTACTCCGGGGACCCCGCCGATGAAAGCATGTGCCGGAGCTACGAAACCAAATGAGCAGGAAACGCCGTTTAAAGCCCGATACACCGGCGCACGATCCCCTGTTCGATATCCAGCAGGCCGCGTCCGTGACCGAGTGTACCGGCATCCTGCCCGCCCAGCCGGAAACGCTGGAAGAGAGGCGGAGCATTGCGCGGCTTGGCGCGATCCATCCGCCGGAAGATGATTGAAAACGAACGGCAAGCCGCCGCGCGGGGAAAACCTGCGCGGCGGTTTCAGTGAACGAAAGGCAACGTTATGCCAAGCCATTTTTGAGGATGTCCAGCATTTCCTTGGGGGTGACGATGTATGTACGAAGGGGAAAATGTTTCAGATTGCCGGTTACCAGATAGGCATTTTCATCTTTTCGCTGCTCCATCAGGACGGCATAAAAAACAACGTCTTTGGCGTCGGATAGCACGTCCTCAATCGGCCCCGCGTCTGCGTAAACCGCCCTTTTTTTGATATCATCCAGCAGGATGCGAACCGCATGCAAAGGAAAATGAAATTTGGGCCGGAGCAATACGTCTTCATATTCCGCCAGGATTTCGTCGTTCAGAACTGGAATGATTCTGCCGCAAAGCGCTTCGGCTACGACTTGGCCGGGATTGGACGCATTTTTCAGTAAAGCGGAAACGAGTACATTGGTATCCAGTACCGCATAGTACATCATGCTTTTCCAGCGCTTCTTTCCGCACGGGAGGCTTCGATTTCCGCGTTGATTTCATCCAGCGTCATATCCGCCACCCCGTTTTTCTGGGCTTCTTCCCCGATTTCCCGCATGGCGCGGTAGGCCCTCTCCGCGCGGTAAGGCGCTTTGGGCAGAGTCATGGCAAAGGGAATGCCATTTTCCAGTACGGCCCGCTTGAGAAACATCCGCACGGCGGTGGAGGTATCAATACCCAATTGTTCAAACACCCGCGTCGCGTCATCCTTTAGCGCGTCCTCGATCCGCACCTGGAGCAAAGAAGTAGACATAAAATCACCTCCTGAAAAGAGATTTTGCAATTCAATTATAGTACATCGTCATGCAAAACGCAAGATTATTTTCAAAAAAGCATTGGCAGAAAACGGCTTTTCTGTGGCAGCGCTTGCGGCGGGCTTGATGAATGTGTATAATAGGATACGTTAAATCACTGACCGCCGGAGGGAACGCCATGAACAAGAAAAAGCTGATCCTGATTGCCGACGACGAGATCGGCATTCACGAATCCCTGCGCATTTATCTGACCCGTGAGGATTACGAGGTTTATTCCGTTTTCCGGGGGGACGACGTGATGGAGGCGTTCCAGCGCATGCGGCCCGACCTGGTGATCCTGGACATCATGATGCCCGGACGCACGGGCACCCAGGTGTGCGCCGATATCCGGGCCATTTCCATGACCCCGGTGATCATGCTCACCGCCAAGGGAGAAGAAGTGGACAAGCTGCTGGGCTTCGCCTTAGGCGCGGACGATTATATCGTGAAGCCCTTCTCCCCCCGGGAGATCGTGTCCCGCATCGCTGTGATCTTCCGCCGCATGAACCAGATGCAGACCGCGCCGGAGCAGGGCCGTTTAACGGTAGGCAATACCGACATCGACCTGAAATGCTACGAGGTTCACGTGAAGGGCGAAAGCGTGCTGCTCTCCCCCAAGGAAGTGGAGATCCTGCATTTGATGGCCAGCCATCCCCGGCAGGTGTTTTCCCGGGAACAATTGCTGGACAATATCTGGGGCTTTGATTTCAACGGCGACCCCCGGGTGGTGGATACCAGCATCAAGCGCATCCGCAAAAAGCTGCCGGAGGACACGGATATCCTGCTGCGTTCCGTATACGGAGTAGGCTACAAGGTGGAGGTGCGGGAGGATGCCTGAGCGCTTTTCCTCCCTGACCCGTTTTCTGCTGCTGCTGGCCCTGTACATGGGGGCCGTTACGGTGGCTTTTTTTGCCCTGAGCAGCTATTATTTCAACGATATCAACATCGCGGCCAATTACAGCGCTTTAACGGACGTGCTGGATGAGGAAGCCGACCTGCTGACCCGCTACCGGGCGGGGCGGCTTTCCCATGACAATCTCCAGCAGGCGGTGAACCCCGCCCTGAACGCCGACAGCGCCTTTTATATGCTGCTGGACGAGGAAAAGCACGTGCTGGCCTACACGGAAAGCGCCGCCCCCTATTTCGCGGGCAGCACCCTGCCGAACCTCCTGGAAGCCCTGGACCGGGACGAATCCGCCGCCGTGCGCCGCAAGGGCGACGGGGAAACGGCCATTTTGGCGGGGCAGAAGGTACAGGGCGGCTACGTGCTGGCGGGGCGGCCCACGCGCTCCATTTCCGGCACGGTCATCTCCTTCCGCACCCGCATGCTCATGTCCATGGGCGCGGTGCTGATCCTGATCGTGCTGGTGGGCGGCCTGTCGGTTCAGCGCGTGTCCCGGCCCGCCCGGATCATCACCGAAATGGCGGGACGGCTGACGGAAGGGGAGCTGGTGACCCTGCCGGAAAACCTGCCCGGCAAGGATATGCGGGAAATCGCCGGGGCGCTGAATTACATGAGCCGCACGGTGACGCGGGCCATCGGCGATCTGAAATACGAAAAGGAAACCATGTCCCTGATTTTGGAAGGCCTGAACGAGGGCATTTTGGCGGTGGACGAAAAAGGCGCCATCCTGCACGAAAACGCCGCCGCCTGGCAGCTGCTTGGCGGGGAGGAAACGGAAGCCTGCCGCGCCGTAAAGGCCTGCCTGCTGGAAAAGCACGAGGAAAACCATTGGGAACAGAAATGCGCGTTCGGCGGCCGGGTGCTGTATTTCGCCGTGTCCCGCCTGCCCCGGAATGAAAAAACGGGAAAAAGCCGGGGTGCGGTGGCCCTGATCCGGGATATCACCGAGCAGGAGCGCTTAGAGCGCACCCGCCACGACTATGTGGCGAACATTTCCCACGAGCTGCGCACGCCCCTGGCCTCCATCCGGGGCCTGGGTGAAGGTCTGCGGGACGGGCTGGTGACGGACGAAGCGGATCAGAAACGATACTTTGGCATCATCGTGCAGGAGGTCACCCGCCTTTCCCGGCTGGTGAACGATATGCTGGAGCTTTCCAGCCTGCAATCCAACCCCGCCGCCTTTGAAATGGAGCGGGTGGACCCCAACGAGCTGATTTACGATCTCCACGACCGCAACGGCAGCCTGTTCACCGAAAAGCATATTGCCTTTGAACGGTCTCTGCCGGACGAGCCTCTGCCGGACATCCGCTCCAACGAGGATCGGCTTTCCCAGGTACTCACCATTTTCCTGGATAACGCCCGGAAGTACACCCCCGAGGGGGGCACAGTGATCTTGGGCGCGGAGCAAAAGGAAAACGGCATCCGCTTCTTCGTGCGGGACACTGGCATCGGCATGGACGAGGAAACCCAGCGCTTAGCCTTCGAGCGCTTCCACCAGGCCGAGCGGGGCCGCAGCGACAAGGGCAGCGGCCTGGGCCTGTCCATCGCCAAGGAGGTGCTGCAGAAAATGGGCGTGGAAATCAAGGTAAAAAGCGCGCCGGGGGAGGGAAGCGAATTCTCCTTCGTGATCGGGGATTCAGAAACGTAATTAAGGATTCTATTCCTTGACGATCAAGCATAAAACCGGTATAATAAGAACTGCCATCCAAGCGATTGGATGACAGACAGGGAGAAATACGCGGAGCTTTCGCCTGCCGAGTTTGTACGAAAGCAGGTGATGCGCATGACCGGATATGAAATCACCATGATTTGTATCGCAGCCATGACTCTCTTGCTGAAACTGATTGAAGTTATCTTTAACTTGTTTCATAAGTAAGCCATGAGAAAAGCCACCGCGTATTCGCAGTACACGGTGGCTTTGCAGCATTTATCACCGACAGGTGATAGATCCCGCGGAGCACAGCCTCTCCCTGTCTTTATTATACGCAGCACGCCCGCCTTTGTCAAGCGGAAAGCGGGAATCGATACGCAGTTCAATAAGGTTTGGAGGATTGGCAGCATGTTTGGCAAGATGATGAACAATTTCTACTACGGCAAAAGTGGGAAGGGCGATTTCCGCAAGGAGGATCTGCCCAAGAATCGCTGGCAGCTCTTTTGGGAAATGCTTCGGGTGCGCTTCGCCTCCCTGTGCCGTCTGAACCTGATGACCATCGCGGCCTGGCTGCCCCTGATCATCCTGATCGGCTACTGTGTGACCACCCTGTTCAACGTACTCATGATCCGGAGCCAGTACGACGCCTATCTGATCAACGGCGACATGGGCGATTTGACGGAACAGCAGATTTCCCTGCTCGCCACCATGGATTTGGACGCCTGGATGGTGGAGATGGCGCGCAGCCTGCTGTCCACCTTCTGCCTGTGGGCCATTCCCTGCATCCTCATCACCGGCCCCGTGCAGGCGGGCCTGGCGTATGTGACCCGCAACTGGAGCCGGGACGAACACGCCTTCATCTGGGCCGACTTTAAGGACGCCGTGAAGGAAAACTGGAAGCAGGCCCTGGGCGTGTCCGCCATCACGTCGGTGCTGCCCATCATCATGTACGTGGGCTATCAGTTTTACGGGCAGCAGGCCGCCAACAGCATATTGTTCATGGTGCCCCAGATGCTGATCGTGATGGTCGGCGTGGTGTGGGCGCTGGGTCTCACCTTCCTGTACCCCATGATGGTTAGCTACCAGGTATCCTTCGGCCAGCTGATCAAAAAAAGCCTGGTCATTGCCATCGGCCGCCTGCCCCAGACGGTGGGCATCCGGCTGCTGATGCTGATCCCCTCGGTCATCTGCATCGTGATCTTTCTGTTCACCGGCGCGCTGGTGGCGCTGCTGGCCCTGGCGCTCTATTATGTGGTCATCGGCTTCGCCATGGCCCGCTTCGTGTACGCCAGCTTTACCAACGGCGTATTTGACCGCTTCATCAATGCCCACATGGCGGGCGTGGAGATCAACCGGGGCCTTGCCAAGGAAGAAGACCTGGACGAGGACGACGACGAGGAAACCGATCAGCCCCAGTGACGCCGCATGGTTCCCCCGCTGCCTGCACATACTACCCCCGAAAGGAAGGGATGGTATGCGCATGCTTTCCCAGGAGGAAAGGCTGAAATATGAAGTGGCGGAAGAATTGGGCCTGCTGCCCCGGCTGAAAGAAGTGGGCTGGGCGGGCCTGAGTACCGCCGAAAGCGGAAAAATCGGCGGGATCGTGGGAGCCAGACTGCGGAAGAACAAAAGACAATGATTTTGAAAGGTGTCAGCGAAGTAGGAGGTAGGAGGTAGGAAGTAGGAGGTTTTATCTTGCGCAATGTTGTGTCAGCGCATAGGTAAAACGCTTCCTTGTACATCGACATTATTGAACCTCCTACCTCCTACTTCCTACCTCCTACCTTTAATTCATCAAGTCTGCGATGCCTGAAAAGCTACAGAGGGTGATTAGCCGAGATGTATACCGCCTTTGCCCGTGTTTACGATGAACTGATGAACACGGTGGACTATGACGCCTGGGCGGCGCGGTACGCCTCCCTCATGGGGGCCTGCGGCGTGCCGGAGCGGGCAAAATGCGTGGAATGCGCCTGCGGCACCGGCAATCTGACCCTGCGCCTCAAAAAGCGGGGCTACCAGATCACGGGCACGGATGTATCGGAAGATATGCTGGCCGCCGCCATGGAAAAAGCAAGGGCGGCGGGGCTTATGATCCCCTTCGTCCGGCAGGATATGTGTACCCTCACCGTGCCAAGGCGGGTGGACTGCGTGCTGGCCACCTGCGACGGGGTAAATTACCTGACGTCGCCGGAACACGCAAAGGCTTTCTTCGCCGCCGCTTTTTCTGCCCTGCGGCCCGGCGGCGCGCTGATTTTCGACGTATCCACCCCGGACAAGCTGAAAAACACTTTGGGCAGCAACACCCTGTATTCCGACGACGACAGCGTTTCCTATATCTGGCGCAACGCCTGGGACGAGAAAAACGCCTGCGTCACCCTAAGTCTTTCCCTCTTTGTGCGTCGGTCCGATGGAGCTTACGACCGCCTGGAGGAAAGGCAAACCCAGCGGGCCCATTCCCGGCAGGAGCTGAAAAGTTGGCTTACAGAAGCGGGATTTCAGGATATTCAGTTCTTTGGCAGGCTGCGCGAAACGCCGCCCAGAACCGGGGACGACAGGTGGCACGTTGCGGCAAAAAAACCATAAAAAGCAAAAAGAAAAGTGGAAAGTGAAAAGTGAAGATTTGAATAGTTTGTGTTAAGTCGGGCGGATATATAATTGTTAAACAAAATAAATTTGTATCTGTTCAGTCGTGCCAGTTTTTTCCGATTTGTGCGGTTTTCGGATGTAGGAGCGGATAATATCCGCCCGCCTCGCGTAGCATGATGCGTTTGTTGATTTTTCCGGCGTTCGTGATATCTGGCAAGGGCGGGCGGACGAACCGCCGATGACCGCCTGTGGCGGGAATTTCATCGGCGGTGAGATCAGACGAAACAAGCAATGTCCGCATGAAGCGGACTTGCGCCGATTGAGCCTGCGGGAATTATCCGCCCCTACGGTCTTATATCCAAACATTATGGATAAACCATGCTCGACAGTTACATAAATTTTCACTTTCCACTTTTCATTTTCCACTTTTTCGCGATACGAAAGGAGCGATACGATCATCATGCTGGAGCTAAAGAATATCCGTTTTGACGTGGACGATGACGCGGGCCACGTGGATATCTTAAAGGACGTGAGCTTTTCCATCCCCAAGAACCGCTTCGTGGTCATCACGGGGCCCAACGGCGGCGGAAAAAGCACCATCGCCAAGGTCATCGCCGGGGTGCGCATGCCCTCGGGCGGCCAAATCCTCTTTAACGGCCGGGACATCACCGCCCTGAACATTACGGAACGGGCGAAGCTGGGCATCAGCTACGCCCTGCAGCAGCCCGTGCGCTTCAAGGGCATTCAGGTGATCGACCTGCTGCGCATCGCCTCAGGCAAGGATCTGACCCCCGCCGCATGCTGCGATTATCTGGCCCGGGTGGGCCTGTGCGCCCGGGATTACATCAACCGGGAAATCAACGCCAGCCTGTCCGGCGGCGAACTCAAGCGCATCGAAATCGCCACCGTACTGGCCCGGGGCAGCCTGCTTTCCGTGTTCGACGAGCCGGAGGCGGGCATCGATTTGTGGAGCTTCCAAAGCCTGATCCGGGTGTTCGAGGACATGCGTGCCAGCATCCAGGACAGCTCCATTCTGGTCATTTCCCACCAGGAGCGTATTTTGGAAATCGCCGACGAGATCATCGTGGTGGCGGACGGGCGCATCCGGGAAATGGGGCCGCGTGAAGCGATTCTGCCCCGCCTCATCGGCACGCCGGAAGCCGTGACCAGCTGTGAAAAAATCCAGGAAAGGGGCTGAGGACATGGACACCATTCAGAAGCGCATCCTGGAGGAAGTGGCCGACCTGCACGAAGTGCCGGAGGGGGCCTACAACATCCGCGCCAACGGCCAAAGCGCCGGACGCCGCAGCACCGCTAACATCGAAATCACCTCCAAGCCGGAGGGCAACGGCATCGACGTGCGCATCCGCCCCGGCACCAGGCGGGAAAGCGTACACATCCCCGTGGTATTAAGCGAAAGCGGCCTCAAGGAAACGGTGTACAACGATTTTTACATCGGCGAGGACAGCGACGTGGTGATCGTGGCGGGCTGCGGCATCCACAACTGCGGCAGCCAGGACAGCCAGCACGACGGCATCCACCGCTTTTTCGTGGGCAAGAACGCCCGGGTGCGGTACGTGGAAAAGCACTACGGCGAGGGGGACGGAACGGGCAAGCGCCTCCTGAACCCCGGCACCGAAGTGTACATGGAAGAAAACAGCGTGGCCGAAATGGAAATGGTGCAGATTCGGGGTGTGGATTCCACGGAGCGCGTGACCACCGCCGAGCTGGCCGCCGGGGCCAAGCTGATCGTGAAGGAACGCCTCATGACCCACGGAAGCCAGACCGCCATCAGCGTATACAAAGTAAACCTGAACGGGGCCGGGGCCAACGCCGACGTGGTTTCCCGCAGTGTGGCGCGGGACGATTCCTACCAGAAGTTCGACGCCTGCATTGCCGGCAACGCCCCCTGCCACGGCCACACGGAATGCGATTCCATCATCATGGATCACGGCCGCATCCTCGCCGTGCCCTCCCTGGAAGCCAACCACGTGGACGCCGAGCTGATCCACGAGGCCGCCATCGGCAAGATCGCCGGGGAACAGCTGGTCAAGCTCATGACCTTAGGCCTCACCGAAGCCGAAGCGGAAGAACAAATCATTAACGGATTTTTACGCTGATATGATCGAGTAGGAGGGGGTGGCTAACCCCCGTCCTCTCACCGCACCGTGCGTACCGTTCGGTACACGGCGCGTCCAATACAAGCAGACTGAATGCGCTCATACGCTTCGGATAAGTCAAAGTATCCGGCGCGTATGAGCCT
>JAFSNT010000098.1 GCA_017443295.1 Clostridia bacterium | reverse complement strand
GTACAGCGGCGTATCAATGAGCAAACTGCCTTCATCACCGTTCGGGGAAACGGTCAGCCAGTTTTCTTCGCCTGCCAGCGTTTCCACGGTTCCGGCGGTGAGCCCCGGCAGGTTGGGCCGTGCCCAGAAGCCCTTCACGCCTTCCCGGAGGATGGGGCCCTTTTCGTCGGGAATAAAGGTAAGCATATTCCGGTCAAAGGGTAGGGAATTGAACCAGGAATCGGCGGTGTGCTGTGCCAAAATCGCGTCCAGTTTCCGGTTGATTTCCGCGTAGTCCGCCATGGCGTCCTCGTACACGGGATGGATGTGGGAGCCGGGCAGGATGTCGTGAAACTGGTTCAGCAGCAGCTTTTTCCAGCATTCCCGCAGTTCTTCGGCGGGATAGTCCGCGCCGTTCCAGGCGGCGAAAGCGCAGAACATTTCCGCCTCCCGGAGCTTGAATTCCAGCGCCCGGTTCATTTTCTTCAGGTTGGATTTGGTGGTGAAGGTGCCCCGGTGCATTTCCAGGTACAGCTCCCCGTCCCACAGGGCCAGCATTTTATTATCTTTCAAATTCTTGTGCAGGAAATCCGCTCCGCCGGTCAGCTCAATTTTCGGCATCACCGACACTTTGGAAAAGCGCCGCACCATTTCCAGCATTTCTTCCGTCACGCCGCTGCCCCCGTCGCCGTAGCCGTACATGGACAGGGTTTGGCCGCCCACTTCCTTGTCCTGGTAGGCTTCCCAGTTCTCCTGAATCTGGCTGGGCATGTTCCAGGTGATGAAGTGGGTGGGGGGCACGCAGGCGTATACTTCACTTCCGTCGATGCCCTTCCAGATGAAATTGTTGTGAGGGAAGCGGTTGGTGTCGTTCCAGGTGGACATTTTGTTGGAAACGAAGTAATCCACTTTGGATTTTTTCAGGATTTGGGGCATGATCCAGGAATTGCCGAACACGTCCGGAAGCCAGGCGTTGTCCACGGTTTTGCCGAACTTTTCCCGAAAATACTTTTGGCCATACAGGAATTGGCGGATCAGGCTTTCGGCGGCGGGCACGTTGCAGTCCGGCTCCACGTACATGGCCCCAACCGGCTCGAACTGCCCGGCGGCAATTTTTTCTTTTAATTCTTCAAACAGGTCGGGATAATACTTTTCCAGGGTTTCGTAGGTGTACGCCTGGGTGTGGGTGTAGCGGAATTCCGGGTACTTGTCCATCAGGCGAAGCTGAATCAGCACCGTGCGGGCATTTTTCTGCACCGCGTGGATGCGCCGCCAGTAGTAGGCGATATCCAGATGGGAATGCCCCACCAGGGCCACGTCGCCGCTGCCCTTAAAATCGGTGTTGGCGTAAATGACCTTTTCGATGTACGCCGCCGCCTCGTCCACGCCCTCCCAGGTGTCAAAATCCACCTTGTCCAGGGCGCGGCTCAATTCCGCGAACAGGAATCTGCGGTAGTCCTCGTTGAAATACTCGCTGTGGGCGATGTCCATGAGCAGAATATAATCATAGATCAGGGACTGCACGTTTTCCCGGATGGTGCACAGATACGCCCCTTCAAAAATCTGACGGCAGCCGCGCTTGGAAAGGGAGGCGGGGTTGCGTTCGTCGTCCGGCTTGGAGCGGTTATAGGCTTCGATTTCGATGCATAATTCGTCGCTGTCAATATAGGGATTCAGCAGGATGCGTTCCCGGTTGGGGTCGATGCCGCCCACATACTTGCCGTTGATTTTCACGATCATTTCCGCGGCGGTTTTCAGGGAAAAGTACACGTCCCGGCCCCGGAAGCGGGGCGGAATGACGGCATGGCCTTTGATGAACGCGGTGCCGTCGGGAGTGAAATACATATCGCCGTTTTTCAGGGGCCGTTCCCCGCCGTCCAAATACACGTATTCGTTTTCGCTGATCTGGCGGGCATCCCGGATGGTCAGTTCCGTGATCTCGGCCTTATCCTCATAGACGCCCCGCTGGAGCCAGCCGAAGCGCAGATCCGTCCATTCCTCGGGCCGCATGGAGCGGCGCACGACTTTAACATGTGCCATCTGCTTTCCCTCCCGTTAAGCCTGATCCCAGAAAAAGGGTTTTTTGCGAACCGGGATCACCGTAACTTTTTTCCCCAGATCATTATCAATCTTTTGTTCGATCCACGCCGTACAGCGATCCAAAATCATGCACTTGGAGCACTCTCCCCGGAAAACGAGGGTGAGCCCGTCCCCCTCCAGGGATTGAAACTCCACCCAGCCCCCGTCGCCCTGAATGCGGGGGGCCAACACGGTTTCGATATATTCCTTCACGAAAGCCCACGCTCCTTATCCGTATGAAAATCCTTGCGTTTTCATTATAAACGAAAACGAGCAGGCTTGGCAAGCCTTTCCTGAACGCTGGGGTTTTTCTGAAAATCAGGGAAACAGGCTATCATCCCGGTTTTTCGTCGGTTTTTCGCGAAAAGAATGAATTGATTCCAATTTGTTATAAATAATTCCATATAAATATCAATACTCCATAGATTTCATATTGAATTTTTGTACAATTAGGATATATAATGAACTATAAATACATCGGAACGCAGCAGCAGAACCATCTTTCCGATGGAAAAAAGGAGGAATACGACATGAAAAGAACGCTCTCCCTTGCGCTTGCATGCATGATGGCACTGGTACTGGTACTCTCGGCAGCCCCCGCGCTTGCTGAAAAGACAGTGGTCAATTACTGGAGCAATGACCGTCACGACGAAGTGTACATGACCGCCATGATCGAAAAGTTCAATGCCGAGCACGACGACATTGAAATCAAAATGACCATCATGACTGACGACTTCGAGAACTCCATCCTGCTGGCGTACCAGGGCGGCACCGCGCCGGATCTGGTGGGCCAGAGCATCGACGTGAAGAACTTCGCTGACATCGGCGCGGTGGTG
>JAFSNT010000097.1 GCA_017443295.1 Clostridia bacterium | reverse complement strand
CAATGATCCTGTATTGTAAGCGTGGGTTGTTTCAAACAGAAGGAGGATTTACGAAATGAAACAACCATACAATACCGCACTCTATATGAGGCTCAGCCGTGATGACGAGAATTACGGCGACAGTATCAGCATCGAGACGCAACGACTTGTTCTAAATGCCTATGCGCGTGACCAGGGATTCTTCATTGTGGATGAATACGTGGACGATGGCTGGTCAGGCACTAACTTTGAACGCCCCGGTTTTCAGCGGATGCTGCAAGACATCGAGGCAGGCAAAGTCAACTGTGTCCTGGTGAAAGACCTTTCCCGGTTCGGACGTGAGCATGTGATGATGGATTACTACCTGGAATTTTTCTTTCCGGAGAAACAAATCCGCTTCATCGCCATCGCGGACAACGAGGATACCGAGAAGGGCTTGTCTGACTTCGTGCCGTTCAAGAATCTGTTCAATGAGTTTTGGGCAAAGGACACAAGCCGCAAGGTCAAAGCCGCTATCCATGCCAAGCACGCGGCAGGAGAGTGTACCGCCACTAAACCGCCCTTTGGGTATATAAAAGACCCGGAGCATAAAAACCACATCATCGTTGATGAGGAAAACCGTTGGGTCATTGAGAAGATGTTTGATATGGCGGCGCATGGCGCAGGCACGAAGCGAATTGCCCAGGCATTGGCAAAAGAAAAAATTCCGACGCCCGGCTATATCGCCTACCAGCGATCCGGTCTGTACGCCAATATCTATCGGGATGCTCCGCCGGAGAAAGCCTACGCATGGTCGATCTCAGTGGTCAGCGACATTCTGAAGGACGAAACCTACATCGGCAACAGTGTCCACAGCAAGCAGGGAACCGTATCTTACAAGAACAAAAAGCGGCTGAACAGGCCCTCGGAGGATTGGTTCCGCGTAGAAAATACCCACGAGCCGATCATCGACGCGGATGTGTTCTGGCAGGTGCAGGAGCAAATCACCAATCGCCGCAGGGCCATGAAGGATGCGGAACCGCAAATCTTCGCCGGTCTGCTGAAATGCGCTGATTGTGGAAGGGCAATGGTGGTATCGGCAATTACAGCCCATGCTACCTATCGCTACTATAACTGCAACAATTATCGCAAGTACAGCAGGATCACCGGCGCATGCTCCTCTCATTCCATCCGTTACGACGTGCTATATTATCACATTCTCTCCCGTGTTCAGTATTGGGTGGAACAAGCCCATACCGACGAACAGGCGCTTTTGCAGAAGCTGCTCAGCACCACGGATCAGGAAAGGCAGGCTGTCCTTAAAAAGCAGGCTGCCGAACTGAAAAGAGCAGAAAAGCGAAAAGAGGACGTGGATCGACGGTTTAAGAAGTTGTATGATGATTGGGCGGACGAACGCATCACGGAGTACAATTTCAAGATGCTGTCGCAGAAGTATCAGGCAGAACAGCAGGAGATCGACGATAAGATCAGCCAGCTTCGGGCATCGTTGGAAAAAGAACACCAGAATGCCGAGGATGCGGAAAAGTGGATCAAGGTGGTCAAACAGTACGAATATCCCACCGAACTGACCGCTGAACTGCTGAACACCCTGATTGAAAAAATCCTGATCCATGAGCCGGTGAAAAGCTCACCGGGCTTCAAAGATCAGGAAATCGAAATTTTTTACCGCTTTGTCGGTAAACTGGACTAAGATCACATTTTTATCGCTAAGTAAGGGCTACCGGGGCTGAATAAGCCCCCAAGAAGGAGGACAGCAATGAGCAAAATCCAGCTTGGCGTGATTTTCGGCAGCCGCACCTGCGAACACGAGGTGGCCATCATCAGCGCGGTGCAGCTGATGCGGAACGTGAACCGGGAAAAGTACGATGTGATTCCCGTGTACATCAGTCAGAAGGGGGAATGGTTCACAGGCGAACCGCTTATGGACATCAAAACCTACACCCCCTTTGATCCGTACAAAAAGGGCATTACCCCCGTGCATCTGGATCTGACGGCCGGTTCCGGGGCGCTGCTGCATTACGCCCCCGCCAAGGGCCTGTTCGGCGGCGGGAAGGAAGAAGTGGTGGCCCGGCTGGACGTGGTGATTCCCGTCATGCACGGCCTGCACGGGGAGGACGGTTCCCTGCAAGGGCTGCTGGAGCTGGCGGGCCTGCCCTACGCTTCCACCGGCATCACCGGCTCCGCCGTGGGCATGGACAAGATCACCATGAAGCGCTTTTTCCGGGGCTGCGGCTTCCCCATCCTGCCGGACTGCGCCCTGACCCGCAGCCAGTTTGAAAAGGACGCGGAGGCCGCCATGAACGAAGTGGAAGCGGCGCTCCCCTATCCCGTGTTCGTGAAGCCCGCTTGCCTCGGTTCCTCCATCGGCGTCAGCCGGGCGGATGACCGGGCGGGCCTCAGGGAAGCGCTGGATCTGGCCTTCTCCTACGACCGGCGGGTGCTGGTGGAACAGGGCCTGGATAAGCCCATCGAGGTCAACTGCTCCGTGCTGGGCTTCGACGGGGAGCGGAAAGCGTCCGTGCTGGAAATGCCCAACAGCGGCGCGGCGTTCCTGGACTTTTCCGAAAAATACTTAGCGGGCAGCGGCGGCAGCAAGGGCATGGCGAGCCTCAAGCGCATCGTGCCCGCCCCCATCGGGGAGGAACTGACCAAAGCTTTGCAGGAGCTTTCCCTCCGCGTGTTCGACGCCATGGACTGCAAGGGCGTGGTGCGCATCGACTACATGCTGGACCGGCACAGCGACAACTATTACATCACCGAAATCAACACCATCCCCGGCTCCCTGGCCTATTACCTCTGGCAGGAAACCGGCCTCAATTACGGCAAGCTCATCGACGAGATGGTGGACTGCGCCATGAAAGCCTACAAGGAAAAGGAACGCAACACCTTCGCCTTTTCCTCCGACATCCTGTCCGGCGTGCAGCTTGGCGGCGCCAAGGGCGGAAAAACGGGCGGCAAGCTCAAGCTGTAAAACCAAACGGCGCTTTTCTCTTTCGCTTTCAGCGGGAGGAAGGCGTTTTTTGTATGCAATGATACGGAAATTTGTTTCCCAGATCACGGAAAATCTTCCTGAAATTTTTACAAAATTGTTGCGAATTGTTTCAAATAGTCTATACGCGAGGCCCCGAAATATGCTATAATAGATAGGCGCTTTTTGTGTACCCAAAAAGCGCCGGGAGCCGCCCCGACCGGCGGCGAACCCAACGCGTACAGAAAAAGGATGGATCGCATGACCCCGCCGCTGATTTTAGCCTCCGCCTCCCCCCGCCGCCGGGAATTGATGGCCTATACGGGCATTCCTTATCAGGTGATCACCGCCGACGCGGAGGAGATGAAAACCGGGGAACCGGAAACGCTGGTGATGGAAAACGCCCGCCGCAAGGCCCAGGCCGTTTGGCGGCGGCACCCGGACAGCGCGGTGATAGGGGCGGACACTGTCGTTTACCAGAACGGCAGGGTGCTTGGCAAGCCCAAGGATCAGGCGGACGCGAAGGCCATGCTGCGCAGTCTTTCCGGCGCGTGGCACACGGTGTATACCGGCGTGTGCGTCATCACGCCGGACGGGCAGGCGGACGTGCGCCGCGACGCTTCCCGGGTGCGGTTCGTGCCGCTCACCGACGCGGACATCGACTGGTATATTGCCAGCGGCGAACCCATGGACAAGGCCGGGGCCTACGCCGTACAGGGCCGGGCGGGCATGTTCGTCAGCCGCATCGAGGGCAGCTACTCCAACGTGATCGGCCTGCCCATGCATCTGGTAAGGGACATGCTGCGCGAAGCGGGGTTCAGTATTTAGCTCATTTATGAAATTAGACAGAATGGTGGATGAAGATAGATGGCCATCGTGGCGCCTGATATGGGCATTGACCTGGGCACGGCCAATACCCAGGTATATGTGAAGAAAAAGGGCATTGTGATCAACGAGCCGTCCCTGCTGGTGGCAGACCGGGGCGGCAGGCACGCCGTGCGCGCCATCGGCGAGGAGGCGCGGGTGCTGCTGGGCCGCACGGCGGCGGACGTGGTATCCGTGCGCCCCATGGCGGACGGCATGATCCGGGATTTTGACATGACCCAGTACATGCTGCAATATTTCGTGCGCAAGGCCATCGGCGTTTCCCGCCTGGTGAAGCCCCGCGCCATCATGACCATCCCCTGCCGGGTATCCCCCATCGAGCGGCGGGCGGTGCGCAAGGCGGCGGTGTATGCGGGCATCCGGGAAAACCAGCTGCATCTGGTGGAAAAGCCCTTCGCCTCCGCCATCGGCTCCGGCCTGCCGGTGTTTGAACCCATCGGCTCCATGGTGGTGGACATCGGCGGCGGCACCACGGAAGCGGCGGTGATCAGCTTGGGCGGCATCGTGGTGTCCCGCTCCATCCGCATCGGCGGCATCAAAATGGACGAGGCCATCGCCGCCTACGTGAAGCGGGAATTCAACATGATGATCGGCGACCGCACCGCCGAGGACGTGAAAACGGCCTTGGGTTCCGCCCTGCCCATGAGGGAGGAGCGGAAAGTGACGGTGCGGGGGCGCGATCTCATCACCAACCTGCCCCAGACGGCGGAAATTTCCTCCACCCAGGTTTACGAAGCGCTGAAATCCCCCTGCCAGGCCATTTTGGCGGCCATCCAGTACGTGCTGGAGCGCACGCCGCCGGAGCTGGCCGGGGACGTGATGAAGTCCGGCATCCACCTGACCGGCGGCGGCTCCCAGCTGTTCGCGCTGGATCAGTACATCGCCAGCGAGCTGGACATGCCGGTGCTTTTGGCCCGGGACCCCATGAGCTGCGCCGCCTTAGGCGCGGGCCATTTAGCGGACAATATCGAGCTTTTGCACCGCATCGGCAAATCCAGCTTCCTGCGGGAGGAAGACGAGGAGTAATTCGGCATGGCAAGAAACAAAGACCGGCAATTTTCCGAGGGCGACGGCCTGAACGCCCAGGATATGGGCGCGTACATCCCGGAAGAGGACGAGCGCCTGCCCGCCTGGGCACAGCAGCGGGAAGAGGACGCCGCGCCCCCCCGAAGGAGAGGCGCGAAAGCGGCTGACCCGAAACCGGAAACGCCGCCGGAGGAGGACGCCGACATCCCCGCGGCGGAGGAAGAATCCGCGCCCGATTCCGACGCCCGAAAAGAGGCCGACGAGGCCTGGAACCGGGAAGCCACCCGGGTGGAGGGCGGCCAGCGCCGCCGGGGCGTCCCGGCGGAGGAACCGGAAGAAAAGCCCGGAAAAGGCAAAAAGGCCGGGAAAAAGCCCGGCAAAAAGAGCGGCAAAAAATCCGGCCGGAAAAAGAAAAACGCCTCCCAGGCCGAGGAAAAGCGCAGCTTTGTGAAGCTGATGGCCATTATCCTGATCTGCGGGGCTGTGTTCCTGATGGTCGCCATGATGGTCATGTCCAGCTTTATCCCCAATTTGGCCATCCTGTCGGTGCCCCGCCGCTTCATCACCGGCATCATCGCCCCGATACAAAACGCGTTTTCCGATGTGACCGACAGCGTGGTCACCTATCTGCGCACGCTGAAGGTTCGGGGCAATATCGAATACGAATACGAGCAATTGCTCATCAAGCTGGACGATATGGCCAACGATACCGCCCGCATGCAGGAACTGATTCACGAAAACGAACAGCTGAAGGAAATGCTGAACGAGTGGAACGCGGACGAGAGCCACGCGGCCATGAACCCCCTGTTCGCCCAGGTCATCGGCACGGTGGGCAACAATTACTTTTCCACCCTCACCCTGAACGTGGGCACGGCCAACGGGGTGGCCGACTACATGGCCGTGGTGGATAACGGCGGTCTGGTGGGCGTTACCTACAACACCCGGGAAAACTCCTGCTCCGTTCGCTGCGTCATCGACAGCGACTGCACCGTGGCGGGCCTGGTTCAGTCCAGCCGCGACCAGGGCAGCGTGAAGGGCACCTTAGGCACCAACGGCGAACCCATGTGCCGCATGTATTACCTGCCGGACAATTCCCTGCCCCGCCCCGACGATGTGGTGGTCACCTCCGGCGTGGGCCTGGAATTCCCCAAGGGCATTCCCATCGGCTACATCCGGGAAAGCACCCGGGGCATGGAGGACAACAAATCCTACGTGGTGCTGGAACCTGTGGTGGATTTTCAGCACCTGGAATATGTGACGGTATACCGTTACCGCCCGCTTTACGCTGAAAACGCCCAGACCCGGGCCAGCACGTCCCAGGCCATTGCCCTGGAACCCCTGGAAACGGCCCGGCCCGTCCCCTCCTTCGATATGGACGGGCTGAGCGCGTTTAATTTCGGCGCCACGGACGCCCCCGCGGACGCCGCGGACGAAACCGTCGCGCCCACCGCGGCCCCGACGCCGGGAAGCACCCCCTCCCCCACGCCGTCGCCCGATCCCAACGCGACGCCTCTGCCCCAGAATCTGGAATACCACGCCGTCGACCGTTCCGGCGCTACGGCCACGCCGTCGCCGCGGCCCACCTTTACGCCTACGCCCAGTCCCTCGCCTACGCCGGACGCGGGCGCCATGACTGTGGAGGATGATGAGTGAAACCGCTGAAAAGGGCCTTGAAGGCCCTGATCGTCACCCTGCTGGCCTATCTGGTTCAGGTGTGCGTGATGAAGTATCTGACCTTTCAGGGCATACACGGCAGCGTGGTCTTTGCCGCGCTGGCCGTCATTATCGTGTCCTGCGGGAAAAAGTACGCTTTCTGCGCCTCCTGCCTGATTGGCATGATGATGGAATGCATGGCGGCCAGCGTGCCCGTGCTGTATGTGATCGCCTACCCCGTGATCACCATGTTCATCGCCCAGAGCTTCGCCGATATGACTGACCGGCAGCTGGAACGCCGCCAGATGATCATCGAGGGCTTCCGGGTGCGCGTCAGCGAGGGCAAAGTCAAGGAGCATTGGTGGCAGCGCTTCATGCTGCGCTACCGGGACAGCGACCTGCCCCCGATCGTGCGCATTCCCGTGTCCGCCGCCCTGATGGATTTGCTGATGAACGCCGTGCTGGCCGTGTATATGTACCTGATCGGCGAGGAACTGACCGGGACGCATTTATGGCGCATCCTGATTTCCATGCTTTATACGGCGGCCCTTTCGCTGATCCTGATGGTTCCCCTGCGCTGGATCCTGGGCATGTACCGCAAAAGAAAGCCCCATGAAGGAGGCGAGCTGCTTTGAGGGACGAGTTCAAAAGATCCCGGAGGACCCGGGGAAAAGAATTTAAGCTCAACGTGCGTTTCATGGTGTTTTTAACGCTGGTGACGGTCATGTTCTCCGTGCTGTTTTTGGGCCTGTACCGCCTGCAGATCGAACAGGGCGAGGAGCATTACGACGCCACCACCAGCCAGAGCATCAAAAGCATCGCCGTCAAGGGCAGCCGCGGCATGATCACCGACATCAACTCCGTGGTGCTGGCCAAGAGCGAAAAGGCGTACAACGTGACCTTCTACCGGGAAAACAACGATTGGGATTACCCCACGAAGCAATTGATCGAGGCCGTCCGCATCGTGGAAAGCTACGGCGGCAGCGTGTCCGTTTCCTCGCCCCTGATCCGGAACGCGGAAACCGGCGCGTGGGAATTCAACTTTGGCTCCGGCATTTCGGAAAGCGCCTGGAACACCCGCAAAAAGTATTTTTACGATAACAACTATATCGCCAGCAGCAAATACGGCACCCCGGAAGCCGCTTTCAAGTACCTGTGCGGCCGCTTCGGCTTTACGGCCCTGACCGACGGGCGCTACCTGCTGGCCCTGGATAAAAACGGAAATTCCATCATTTTGGACCCCGAAACCCTGGTGAACAAAATCACCGACGGAAACGGGAACGTGACGGACAAAATCGTGAACCTGCACCTGATCGACCCGGACAAGGTGGCCGAATATCTGGTGGTGGACGAGGAAAAGGTGCTGCAGGTGATCGCCATCAACGCCACCATGCAGGATAACGCCTTCCTGTCCCTGCCGGTGCCCTTCGCCGAGGACGTGAGCTATGAAACCGTGGCCGAAATCGAGGGCCGCAGCATGAGCATGCCCTGGGTGGGCGTGACCATGGGCGATAAGCGGGTATACCCCAACGGCTCCCTGGCCGCCACCATCATCGGCTATACGGGCAAAATCCAGAACGCGGAATACTATTTCAGCGATTTGAAGCCCTCCGGCTACGCCATGAACGATTATATCGGTCAGGCGGGCATCGAGTCCAGCATGGAAAACTGGCTCACCGCCAACATCACTGACCGGCAGGGGGCGCGCATCGTGGAGGTGGACCCCCAGGGCAAGGTGACAAGGGAACTCAACTACATCGCGCCCCAGGACGGCAACACCGTGAAGCTGACCATCAACGCCCAGTATCAGGCGGCGGCGGAACGCTACATCCGGGACAACGTGAACTATACCCGCACCCTGCAGGAGCAGCGCATGCGGGAGCCGGACTGGCTGGAAACCTATAAGGACAAAATCGCCGCCCGTGACTGGGAGGAATTTCCCATCAACCTGGCCACCACCGGCGTGCTGATCGTGATGGACCTGAGGGAGGGCAACGCGGGCAACATCTTAGCTCTGGCCCAGTATCCCAATTACGATCTGAACGCCATGGTGCAGGGCGGCGACGCGGCCATCCAGATCGTGCAGGACGAGCGCGGCCTGCTGATGAACTACGCCATCCAGACCCGCGCCGAGCCCGGCTCCATTTTCAAAATGTGTACGGGCCTGGCGGGCCTGACCAACGGCGTACTCACCCCCACCGAGCTGATCAGCGACGGCGGCCGCTTCAACTGGTTCACCAACGTGGAGGAGGACATGCCCAAGTGCTGGACCAGCCACCCGGAGAACCACAAGGATCAGACCATCGTGCAGGGGCTGACCAACTCCTGCAACTATTTCTTCTATACCGTGGCCGGCCGGCTGTACAAGGAATTCGGCACGGAAGAAAGGCTGTACAAATACGCCGCCCAAATGGGCCTGACCAGCAAAACGGGCATTGACCTGCCCGGCGAGCTGCGCTCCATCGTGGGCAACCAGACCAACCTGTACGATCCCGGCGTGAGCCTGCAGGAGCAGATGACCTCCACCCCCATCCTGGTGGCAGCCTCCCTGAAAAAGCACATCTCCAACTACGGCGCCAGCTACGGCATCACCTACGACGACGCCCGCCTGGACCGGTGCATCAAAAAGCTGATGGACATGGCCTACAATACCGCTGATGTCAACAATGCGTGGATCACCGCCGCCCGCCCCATTTTCATGACCGAGCTGGGCATGACCCGCAACATGGTGATGCAGCAGGCGCTGATGGGCGATATGTGGAACTATCTGAACGACATCAAATGGGGCGGCAGCCAGGAGATTCAGATGGGCGTGGGCCAGTCCATCACCCTGCTCACCCCCATCGCTGTCGTCCGCTACATCGGCGCGCTGAACAACGATCTGATCGTGTATAACCCCAACATCGTGGACTCCATCATCTCCCCGGAGGGTGAAATCCTGTCCCAGCGCCATCCCACCCAGTTCAACGTGCTGGAAAGCGCTAAGCCGTACCTGACCTATATCTTACAAGGGCTGGCGGGCGTGGTCGACGAGGCCGGTACCGCCGCCCGCCAGTTCCGCGGATGGAAGTACAAGGCCGAAGAAGTGATGGTCGGTAAGACCGGAACCTCGCAGATGACCATCGGCAAGGTGCGAATCGACCTGGAGAACAACGGCTGGTTCGTCGCCCTCACCCCCAAGGACAAGCCCGAAATCGCCCTGGTATCCTTCATCCCCAACGGCTTTTCCGGTTCCTACACGGTCCGCGCCGCCAAAGACTTTATCGAGTATTATCTGGACGAAAGAAGCAAGGTGGACGTGAATATCACGCTGCCGGGCGGAAACCAGCTGGCGCCGTAAATAGGTAGGAGGTTGGAAGTAGGAGGTAGGAGGTTTGATAGCGTCTGGATCAAGGCAAACCATTTCCAGCGCTTTTGAACTCAAAATCCACCTCCTACTTTCTACCTCCTACTTCCTACCTCCTACCT
>JAFSNT010000096.1 GCA_017443295.1 Clostridia bacterium | reverse complement strand
TTCTGGCCCGGCCGCCTTTGGCGGCCAACCCGGATGCAAAGCATCCGGGGAAAGCCAGGGAATAATCCCGAGGAAAAAGCGAGCTTTTTCCCTGGGATTTTCCCGGCTTTCTTGGGCCAGAAGCCATCAAAGTTTCGTAAACCCCAGCGCCGCAGGCGGCGCTTGTTCGATATATCCTTACAAGCCGCTTCGCCAAGTGAGGGTCCAGGGAGATCATCTCCCTGGTCGGGGGTTTGGGGGCGGAGCGCCCCCAACGGCTCCCCTACAAATCCCAATTTGTAATTCATGCGTAAACCTCGTGCCGGAACGGGCAAAATCCGAGGGAAACTGTCAGGATTCATTCACCAGCTTGCCGGTCATGTATTCTGGAATCAGGGCGAACACCAGGGTATGGGGGCCGGAACAGGCGATTTCCCGGTCGATGTAAGTTTCGTCGTCGGTGAATTTATGGCTCAAACGCCGGGCCACTTCCATGGCTTTGGCCTGGTCTTCCACCATTTCGATTTTACCGAACACGATCACGCTGCGGATGTTCAGCGCCCATTCGCCCTCCCGGCGGAAACCCTCGTCGTACACGCAGAAGGACGCCTTTTCACAGCACTTCATGGCGTCGATCTTGTGTCCTGTTTTGCCGCTGTGGAAGTAAAGCTTTCCGTCCTCCGGGCAATAATAATGATTGATGGGCAGGCCGTAGGGGTAGCCGTCGTCGCCCATGACGCTCAGCACGCCGCGAAGCTGCTTTGTCAGGATGTCGATACATTCAGCATCGGGAAGCTGCTGCTTGAACCGTACCATTTTTCGGAACATTTTTTTCACCTCCGCCGTCATCATACAAAGGAAATTTGGCAATGTCAAGGAAAAACACTTGACAGGGCGGAAAAACCGTGTATAATGATGCTCTGTCAAGGCCAAAAGCCTGACAGGAGGGCGTCATGGCGCAGGAAACAATCGGAGCGATGGAGAAAAGGGCGCTGCTTTCCTGGCTGCTGAGCTTCTACGGCAGCATGCTCACGGAAAACCAGCGGGAGATGGCCCGGCTGCATTGGGAAGAAGACCTCTCCTTGGCGGAGATCGCCGCCCAGTTTTCCGTCACCCGCCAAAGCGTACACGACACCGTGGGCCGCACGGAGCGCCAATTGGAGGCCCTGGAAGAAAAGCTGGGTCTGCTGAAACGCTTCAAGGCGGTGGAAGCAGGGCTGACGGCCTGCAAGCGGGAACTGGATCAGGTGGAGGCCACGGACAAAACCCTGCCCCATCTGCTGTCCGCCCGCCGCATGATCGAATCATTGCTGGATCAGGAGGAAGAATAATGGCCTTTGAAGGGCTTTCCGACAAGCTGCAAAAAGCGTTTAAAAAGCTCACCGGGAAGGGCAAGCTGACCGAGCAGAACATCAAGGACGCCATGCGCGAAGTCCGCATGGCCCTGCTGGAAGCCGACGTGAACTACCTGGTGGTGAAGGACTTCATCAAAAAGGTGACCGAGCGCTGCATCGGCGCGGAAATATTAGCCAACCTGAACGCCGGGCAGCAGGTGATCAAGATCGTGAACGAGGAGCTGACCGCTTTGATGGGCGGCAGCAACGCCAAGCTCACCTGGTCCTCCTCCGTGCCCACGATCTACATGCTCTGCGGCCTGCAGGGCGCCGGTAAAACCACCATGGCCGCCAAGCTGGCGAGCTACCTGACCAAGCAGGGAAAAAAGCCCCTGCTGGCCGCCTGCGATATTTACCGCCCCGCCGCCATCAAGCAGCTGCAGGTGGTGGGCCAGCAGGTGGGCGTGCCCGTGTTTGAAAAGGGCACCCAGGACCCGGTGAAAACCGCCAAGGAAGCTGTCGAAAGCGCCCGGTACTACGGCCAGGACGTACTGATTATCGACACCGCGGGCCGCCTGCACATCGACGAAGCGCTGATGCAGGAGCTGGCCAACATCAAGTCTGCCGTACACCCCCAGGAAATCCTGCTGGTGGTGGACGCCATGACCGGTCAGGACGCGGTGAACGTGGCCAAGTCCTTCGACGAAAAGCTGAGCATCGACGGCGTGATCGTCACCAAGCTGGACAGCGATACCCGCGGCGGCGCGGCGCTGTCCGTCCGGGCCGTCACCGGCAAGCCCATCAAGTTCGCGGGCACCGGCGAAAAGTTAGGCGACATCGAACCCTTCCACCCCGAGCGTATGGCCAGCCGCATCCTTGGCATGGGCGACGTACTCACCCTGATCGAAAAGGCCGCTGCCGCCGCCGACCTGGAGGCCGCCGAAAAGCTGGCCGCCAAGGGCAAAAAGAATCCGGCGGATTTCGACCTGAACGATTTCCTGGATCAGATGCGCCAGCTGAAAAAAATGGGGCCTCTGTCCAGCGTGCTGGGCATGCTGCCGGGCATCGGAAGCAAGCTCAAGGACGTGGAAGTGGACGAAGGGGCGCTGAAAAAGCCCGAGGCCATCATTTGCTCCATGACCCTCAAGGAGCGCCACAACCCCGCCATCCTGAACGCCTCCCGCCGCAAGCGCATCGCCGCGGGCGCGGGCGTCAGCGTGCAGGACGTGAACGCCCTCATGCGCCAGTTCGAGCAGATGCAGAAAATGATGAAGCAGATGATGGGCAACAAGCGTGGCATGATGCGCGCCATGAAGAACATGAACATGGGGAAGATGCCGTAAGGGAAAAAGTGGAAAGTTGAAAGTGAAAAGTGAAGATTTGATTAGTCAGCGCTTTTCACACCGGCAAGACAATTGTCAGCTGAATATATTTCCACTTTCCACTTTTCACTTTCCACTTTCTCGCACAGTCCTTGACTGTGCCAACGATTCAGCGGTTATCATAACTTCTATGATTACCATATATCACAACAAACATCAGGGAGGAAAACTACCATGGCTGTCAAAATTCGTCTCAAGAGAATGGGCATGAAAAAGCACCCCTTCTACCGCATCGTGGTCGCGGACGTCCGCAGCCCCCGCGATGGCCGCTTCATTGAAGAACTGGGTTACTACGATCCCATGAAGCAGCCCGCCGAAATCAAGGTTGACAACGAAAAGGCCCAGCAGTGGATGAAGAACGGCGCCCAGCCCACCGAAACCGTGCGGGTGCTGCTCAAGAAGTCCGGCGCGATTGAAGGCTGAACCGTCTCGTAACAAAGAAAGGAATATCCATGCGGGAACTCGTCCTATTCCTGGCAAAATCGCTGGTTGATCAGCCGGATGCGGTTCAGGTAATGGAAACCGAAGGGCCTGAGGCCATCATCTTAGAGCTCACTGTGGCTCCCGAGGATATGGGCAAGGTCATTGGCAAGCAGGGGCGTATCGCCAAGGCTATCCGCACGGTGGTCAAGGCCGCCACGGACAAAAATGCCAAGCCGGTATTCGTGGAAATCCAGTAAAGTGCCAGACGGAAGGGCGGCAGAACGATGCCGTCCTTTTCTTATAGAAAGAGGAACAGAAATGCTGTCAGAATATCTATTGATCGGTCAGGTCTTGCGCCCACAAGGGATTAAAGGGCAAGTCAAAGTTCGCCCCGATACGGACGACCCGGAGCGGTTTTTGAACCTGGAAACCGTTTATTTGAAAAAGGGCGAAGCCTACGAACCCGTCACCGTGGACGAAGTCAGCGTGCGGGAGGACGGGGTGTACCTGCGTTTGGCGAACGCCCAGACCCGGGACAACGCGGAAAAGCAGCGGAACTGGATGCTGTACGTGGATCGGGCCCACGCGGTGGAATTGGGCGAGGATGAAACCTTCATCTGCGATCTCATTGGGTGCAGGGCTGTGGATACCCAGGGAAACGAGCTGGGAAAGGTTACGGACGTGCTGCAGCCCGGCAGCAACGACGTGTACGTGATCAAAACCCCCAAGGGGGAGATGCTGCTGCCCGCCTTAAAGCACGTGATCCCCACGGTGGACGTGAAAAAAGGCGAAATCGTGGTGGATGAAAAGCGGCTGCCGGAGGTGGCCGTCTGCGATTGGGAGTGAAAAAATGGCCCTGCCTGCTTTTGACAATCATGACGGTCGGATCAAATACTATGAACTGATGCTGGAAGCGGACATCACCGGCATGGCGGAAATTCCCCTGCCGGAAGGGTATTCCTATGTCTTTTATCAGGACGGCGACCGGGACGCCTGGATCGAAATCGAAAAGAGCGCCAAGGAGTTTTCTTCCTATGAAGGAGGGCTGGACGCCTGGGGACGGTATTACGCGAACCGCACGGAGGAACTTTACAACCGCATGGTGTTCGTGGTGAACGCGGCGGGGGAGAAGGTCGCCACCGCCACGGCGTTTTACGACATCCGGGGCATCGACCAGAGCGGCGACGGCTGGCTGCATTGGGTGGCGGTGCGGCGGGACGAGCAGGGCAAGGGCATGTCAAAGCCCCTGATTTCTCACGTCATCCAGGTGATGAAGGGCCTGGGCTATACCCACGCCAAAATCCCCACCCAGACCACCACCTGGCTGGCCGTGAAGGTGTATCTGGACTTGGGCTTTCGTCCCATCGAAAAGAACTTCATCCGCTGCCGGGACGGCTGGCGCATCATCAAGCGCCTGACCGATCACCCGACCTTAAAGGAACTGACCCCGGCGGCGGATGAAGAAGTTATCCGTTCGGAGGACGGTTCTTTATGAAGGCTTTAAATCAGGTAGGAAGTAGGAGGTAGGAGGTAGGAAGTTTTATATAGTCTACAAAACGAATCCGGCATCATGATTGAGTTTTTGTAAACACAAAATAAACCTCCTACCTCCTACTTCCTACCTCCTACCTTAATGACTTAAAGTGTTCAATAAAGGTGTAACGATACGATTATGAAATAAGAGGAAATGCAGGCATGACCATCGACATTCTGACCATTTTCCCCGAAATGTTTGACAGCGTGCTGAACACCAGCATTTTGGGCCGCGCCCGGGAACAGGGCTTGATTACCATTGAAGCGACGGACATCCGGCCCTATTCTGCGTCCAAGCACAAGAACACCGACGATTACCCCTTCGGCGGCGGGGCGGGCATGCTCATGATGGCCCAGCCCATCGCGGACTGCATGCGGGCGATGTGCGAAAAGCGGGGCGTGCCCTGCCTTTCCAACCTGGAACCCCACGGGGAAGCGCCTGTCAAGCGGATTTATCTTTCCCCTCGGGGCGTGCCCCTCACGCAAAAGCTGGCCCAGGAATTATCCAAAGAACAGCACCTGATCCTGCTCTGCGGCCACTATGAGGGCGTGGATCAGCGGGCCCTGGACAAGTACATCGACCTGGAAATCTCCATCGGGGATTATGTGCTGACCGGCGGCGAGCTGGGGGCCATGGTGCTTGCCGACTGCGTGGCCCGCCTGATCCCCGGCGTGCTGGGCAGCGAGGAAAGCCCCCAGGACGAGAGCTTTTCCGACGCCGGACTGCTGGAATACCCCCAGTATACCCGCCCTCGCACCTTCGAGGGCATGGACGTGCCCGAAGTGCTCCTGAACGGCGACCACGCCAAAATCGCCGCCTGGCGGCGGGAACAGGCCATCATCGCCACCGCCCAGCGCCGACCCGACATGCTGGAAAAAGCCGGGCTGACGGAGAAGGAAAAAAGATTGGCGGAAGAAGCGAGGAGCAGTGGATAACATCATAAAGCAGTATGAATCGGATGGACGCCTTGGCAAAAGAGGAATGATTTGTTGGAATACGTATGACCTCCGTCTGTAGATTTTTTGCTGGAAAAGCGGATGACTGTATGTTATACTTCATAATATGTTGGAACCAGCAGCCGACAGAAAAGGAAAGAAGATCAATGCTGTCCATCATCAGAAAATTGTTAGGAGCGTTTCTGCTGTGGGAAGATTAACTGCTGTCAGTTTATTCTCTGGTGCTGGCGGGTTGGATGTGGGATTTGAGAGGGCCGGCTTTGATGCGGTTTTCGCGAATGAACTGGATCATGACGCGGCTGAAGCATGGCGGGCAAACCGGCCCCAAACCGCACATGTTATGGTTGAAGGGGATATTCATGACCATATTGACGAACTTGCGGCATTCAAGGATGTGGATGTGCTAATTGGCGGCCCGCCCTGCCAGGGCTTTTCTGTCGCGGGGAAAATGGATCCCAATGATATACGGTCGCAATTGGTATGGCTATTTATGGACGCGGTAGAACAAGCGCGTCCCAAAGTGTTTATCATGGAAAATGTTGCGGCGTTGGGATTGCTTGATAAATGGAAGGCTGTTAGAGAAAGCATCGTTGCACGGGGCAAATCGCTCGGCTACAAAGTGACATATCAGGTTCACCATACGCCTGATTATGGTGTTCCGGAAAACCGTGATCGTATCATTTTTATTGGCGTATGTGAGACGCTTGGCGACACAAAACCGTTTTATGACAAGCTCGATTTATTCAAGGCTTCTCCGGCGACGGCAAGAAAAGTCATTCTAACGGCGGGGAAATTTGGAAGTAAAGAGAATCCCCAAACATGCACAGCGAATGTTACTTTGGCAAGCCGTCCTGTAATGCGGCGCTCACCGTATGCGGGAATGCTTGTCAACGGGGCGGGACGCCCGATTGATCTAAATGGAATTGCGCCCACGCTGCCTGCATCAATGGGCGGGAACAAGACGCCCATTGTGGATGAAGTATCTTTGCACGATGAAAGTATCCCCAATTGGTTTGAAACGTATCATGCGGGGCTGCTGAACGGAACAGTGAAACCGGGTGAATTAACGGTTCCCGCAACGATCCGCAGATTAACGATCAAAGAATGCGCGGCCATTCAAACATTTCCGGCGGGTTATATATTCAGTGGAAAAAAGACAAAGCAATATAAACAAATAGGGAACGCGGTGCCTTGCCAATTTGCAGAAGCGGTCGCAAACGCTGTGAAAATTTCTTACTTTGAGAGGGGATAACGAGTATGGCAATAGATATTGATAAAACGATGGCGACAAAGCTTTTGAACGCCTCTTTTACGGAATGCTTGCGCACGCCAGTAAAGTCGTGTTCCATAAAAGCGACCATTGATTTTGTCATGAATGGGAAGAACTGTTTGACATACAGATACATCATGTTTACCGCGCTGCTCGCAAAAGCAATTGATCCAGCTGTGGATATTTTATCTTTGCAAGCAGGCGATTATTCGGAAGGCGCTTATGATGCGCGTTCTCTCGCGGCCAAAGTTGTTTATAAGTTTCAGGAAGCATTGCTGGGCAACGTGCTGGATGGTTCTATAGTAAACGACATTAATTATTTCACCAAGAGAACGAACAAAGCGATGCCAGCTTAGCGTTCGGCAAAGTGAAAGAATGGAACCAATCATCAAGGGTAGTGGTAAGCGCCTCAAGATTCTGCCAGAATCTGTTGTGG
>JAFSNT010000095.1 GCA_017443295.1 Clostridia bacterium | reverse complement strand
GTGTGGCTGTCCAGCGAAACCATGACCCAGCTGGTGCTTACCTTCCTGTACATCGCGGGCGTTTACTGGATGGGCGGCGGCAAAATGGTCTCCTTCGGCGTGATCCTCGCCATGGGCCAGTACGTCAGCCGCTTCTGGCAGCCCATCACCAATCTGGCGAACATCTACAATTCCTTCGTCAACAACATCGCTTATCTGGAACGCATTTTTGAAACCATGGACGAACCGGTGGTGGTGGACGACGCGCCCGGCGCGGAAACCCTGCCCGAAATCACCGGGGAAGCGGACTTTCAGGACGTGACCTTCGCCTACGAGGAAGGAACCAACGTGCTGGAGCATGTGAACCTGCATGTGAAGGCCGGGGAAAGCATCGCCCTGGTAGGCCCCACCGGCGCGGGCAAAAGCACGGTGATCAACCTGCTGTGCCGCTTCTATAACCTGAACGGCGGCAGGATATTGCTCCACGACAAGGCGGGCAAGACCCACGATATCAGCAAGGTGACGCTCCATTCCCTGCGCTCCCAGCTGGGCATCATGCTCCAGGACAGCTTCATTTTCTCCGGCACGCTCATGGATAACATCCGCTACGGACGCTTAGACGCCACGGACAGCGAGGTGAAGGAAGCGGCCCGGCGGGTGCGGGCGGACGAGCTGATCCGCAAAATGCCCATGGGATATCAGACCGAGATCAAGGAGCGGGGCAGCAATTTGAGCCAGGGCGAAAAGCAGTTGGTGGCCTTTGCCCGCACCCTGCTTTCCGATCCCGCCATTCTGATTTTGGACGAGGCCACCTCCTCCATCGACACCCAGACGGAAAAGCTGCTGCAGGAGGGCATCAAGGAAATGCTCAAGGGCCGCACCAGCATCATCGTGGCCCACCGCTTAAGCACCATCAAAAACTGCGACCGCATCCTGTACATTGGCAACAAGGGCATCGCCGAAATGGGCAGCCATGAAGAGCTGATGCAGAAGCGCGGGCTGTATTACCAATTGTATACCGCTCAGACGGGAAACGAAGCCGCCTGAACAGGAAAAGGAGGCAGATAAAATGGCAAACATCAAATGGGGCGTTTTAGGCACGGCGGGCATCGCCCGGAGCCAGACCATTCCCGCCATGAAGCTGGCGGGCAACTGCGATCTGTACGCCGTGGCGGGCCGCAGCCTGGAAAAGGCCCAGGCATTTCAAAATGAATTCGGCTTTGAAAAAGCCTACGGCAGCTATGACGAATTGCTGAACGACCCGGAGGTGGAAGCGGTCTATATTCCCCTGCCCAACGACCTGCACTGTGCATGGGCCATCCGCGCTCTCAACGCCAAAAAGCACGTGCTGTGCGAAAAGCCTCTGGCCGTGTCCAGGGAGCAGGAAGAAAGCATGTTCCGGGCGGCGGAGGAAAACGGCGTGCATCTCATGGAGGCTTTCGCCTACCTTCACAGCCCCATCATCGCCGCCATCCAAAAAGAGCTGGACGCCATCGGCGAAATCCGCTATTTGGAATCCGCCTTCATCACGCCCCGCCGCGCCGACACGGACATCCGCCTGCGGAAGGAAACCTTCGGCGGAGCCATGTACGACCTGGGCTGCTATGCTTTGAGCATGGCGCTGTGGATGATAGGCCGGGATCCGGCCAGCGTTCGCGCCGCCGCCCAGTTCTCCGAAAAGCACATCGACCTGTACACCACCGCCCTGCTGCTCTATGAAAACGGCGCGGTGGCCAAGCTCGACTGCGGCATGCTGCTGCCGGACGGGCGGCTGGACCGGCTGCACATCTACGGCACAAAGGGCGAAATCCACTCCCCCGTTCAATTCAACCAGTGCGGCGAAATCCCCTACACCGTCATCCGTGACGGCAAACGTGAAACCAAAACCGTATCAGCGCCCAACAATTATCAGCTGGAAATCGAGCAATTGGGCCGCTGCATCCGCAGTGGAGAAACGCCCTGGGTCAGCAAAGCCTTTTCTCTCCGCTGCGCGGGCGTGATGGACGCCATTCTTTCGGAAATCGGGTATTGATTCCTTCTTTTGCAGCCACCCGCCACGCACTCGCAGAAAGCGGTGATCATGCCCAAAATGAAAGCGTATTTATCCATTTGCCCGTCCCGAAACAATCATGCAGCCGCCGTCCGGCAAGTGATACGCCTGAAAATAGGCGTTTTCCAGGGGAATCCACATTTCCCGAAACCTGCGCAGGGATTCCGGCGTTTCCCTTTTTTGCAGCCGTTCCATCCGAATTGCCTCCGGCGTGTCCACGAACAGGCGAAGAGCGGCAAATTTCCGAATGACCGGCAGATTGCAATAGCTGCCTTCCAGAATCAGCACACGAACGCCTTCCCGCAGTTCTTCCTCCGGCAGCAGACAGTCCGCCCGGCAATCGTACCTGCGGTATTTCACAGGCGCCCCCTGCTCAAAAGGGGAAAGCACCTCCTGCACCAGCCGTTCCGCGTCGCAGTTGCCGCCGGGCAAGGCCAGGCGCTCGGCGGTTTTCCGGGCGTGGGGGATCACAAAATCATCCGTATGGATCACCGGGGCGCAAAGCGCTTCCGAAAGCCGCCGCGCAAACGTCGTTTTTCCCGAAGCGCACGGGCCGTCGATAGTAACGAGCAGACGGTCCGCTTTGTTTTCCGCAACCAGTTTTACAATCTGCTGAAGCATGGGCGCTGCTTCCTCCCTTCGGACGGCTCCTGTTTTTTATTCTTTTCCTTCTAAATGCACGATGACCGGCTCGATATGAAGCGCGGGCAAAATCACGTCCGTCAAGTCCCTGGTGGCGAAGCGGATGGAGCTGGTGTTTTCGCAGGGATGGCACCCGAAAAATTCTTCCTTCAATACGTCCTCGTCGATCACCAGCCGCACCCGGCGCTCTTTATCGTTCATCAGGCCCAGCACGGAAACGCTGCCCGGATGGATGTCCAGGAATCGGGCCATATATTCCTCGCTGGCAAAGGAAAGGCGGCTCACGCCCATCTGCCCCGACAGCTCCTTGGTTTTGAAGGGCTTATCCCCCGGCATCACCAGCAGATAAAAGTTGGTCTGCTGGCGGTTGCACAGAAACAGATTTTTGCAGATATGCACCTGTAAAATCGCGTCCACGTCCGCGCACACCTCCATGGTGGTGGCGGGCCGATCCGGATGATCCGTCCGGTCAAAGTCGATCCCCAGCCTGTCCAAAAAGGCATACGCCCTGATTTCTCTTTCGCTCCGGCCCGTCATATCGGCGGGAGAACCGTGAATCAATTCCAATTGGATCACACCCCTTAGCCCTCGGCGGGCAGTTTTTATTCCAGCTCCTCTATGATCTTTACGGCGTTCCGCACGCAATCGTCGCACGGGCAAAGAACGGCGCCGGTATCCACACCCTTTAAATCCCGGCAGACAGTGGCCCCGCACAGCTCCTTAAACTTGCGAAGCGCGGCGGCGGCGTCCCTGGCCACCGGCCTGCCGCTATATTTTTTGATGCCCAGCAGCATTTGCGCGCCGACCAGCGCGCCGCAGGTGGCCTCTAAGCATCCCATACCGCCGCCAAATGCCGCGCCGATCCGCATGAGTTCCTCCTCCGTCATGCCCGTTTCTTCCGCAAACGCGCAAAGCACCGCCTGGCAGCAGTTGCGCCCGCTGTGCTTTAACTGAACCGCGCGATCTTTCCTGTCCATATGCTCCCGTCCTCGCTTTTTTGATTTTCCCTCCGTATTATATAGGAACGCCGCGGGAATTACAAGATTGACGCGCAAAAGTCCCACGGCTCACGCACGAATGAGAAATTGGGCTTTGTCGGGGATACGCCGGGCGCTCCGCCCCCCAGTTCCGCAGGCTGTTACTCAATAGGGGCTGTGAAAAAAGTCCTCTGGAAAAACGGACATAAAAAACAGAAATCTCTCAAGAGAAGGTACTTGGGAGATTTCCGTTTTTTGGTATAATCAGGTTGATGACAAACTATACCGGAAGGAATTATAGCACAGAACAAGGCAGATTACAAGTGTATATTTCAGAGATGCTGGATATATACGGCCCGGTAATCGTATTTTTTGCGTCATTGCCGCGCCCGCCGAAAAACCCCCGCCCGGCGAGGGGCGGGGGCTTTTCCGGCCATGGAAAAAGGCTCTGTTTTCCTTAAATGGAAAGGCCGGGCTGGTCGCTGTTCTGATCGTCGATCGGTTCATCGTCGTCATGGTAATCATCGTCGTCCCTGTAGGGGCCGATGTAGCTGTCCGCCATGTAGGTCATACGCAGGATATCGTCTTCCTTATAGGTGTACTTGAAGCCGTCGTCGCAGCGGTAGCCGGTCAGGGAGAACACCATGTAGCCGATCTTGGTGCCGGGCTGCACATAGTTATCGAAGTGGAAGCGTCCGTGGCGCGTGGTGCGGCCCTCGCCCAGGGTGTCCATATAGTAACCGCTGAAGATGTGGCTGTTTTCCGTGGTGCAGATGATGGGGTTATCGTAGTCGTCGTAGAGTTCGATCATGAAATAGATCCGGGTGACGTTCATGTTGCTGTTGTTCCGGAGCGAAATCTTTGGCGCGTTGCCTTCCAGATAGAAATCGGTGATGGTCAGGGCCTTGCGGTAGGTGCCCACGCGCACGCGGCAGCTGGTGACAAAGCCGCCGTCCTCGGTGGTGCCGATCAGGGTCGTTTCGCCCCAGGCATGGCCGTACACCCGCGGCTTGTTGGTTTTGCCCTTCACCGTGGCGATCCGCTCATCGGTGGATATCCAGCTCATGTTGGTGTTGCTGGCGTCGCTGGGTTCAAGGATCGCGGTGACGGTCAGGGATTCTTCGGGATCCAGCACGTATTCCTGCCGGCCCATATGCACGCCGGTCACGGGCTGGATCACGCTGACCTTGACCTTGGCGCTCTTATCGGAGCCGTCCTTGGCCTTGACGGTGATGTAGGTTTCGCCGCGCTTGACAGCGTGAATGGTGCCGTCGGGATCCACGGTCGCCACCTTGCTGTTGCCGCTGGTAAAGGTGACGGACTTGTCCGTGGCGTCGTCGGGGTAAACGTTCCAGGAAATGCGGGCGCTCTCCTGCACCCGAAGGCTCAGCTCCTTGGGGCTGACGCTGATTTCGGTCACGCGCTGCAGAACGTTCACCACGCAGAAAGCGGTCAGCGTCGGGTCTTCCTCGGAGGCGCAGATCACGGTGGTGACGCCCGCCTTGACGCCGGTGACGCGGCCTTCCTTATTGACGGTGGCGACGGACGGATCCACCACGCTCCAGGTCACCCGTTTGTTGTTGGCGTTGGCGGGCAGCACCGTGGCGGTGAGCGTGGTATTGCGGCCCGTATAAACGAACACGCTGCTCTGCTTGACGGAGACGGATTCCGGCATCTGGATCACCGTCACCTTCACGGAGGCGGTGCGGTTGGAGCCGTCCGCGGCCTTGAGGGTGATGGTTGCCTCGCCGCGGGTCAGGCCGGTCACGACGCCGTATTCATCCACGGTGGCGATGCGGCTGGCGGAGGAAGTAAAGGTCACGTTCTGGTTATTGGCGTCGGCGGGTTCCACCGTCCAGCCCAGCACCAGCTGCGCGCCCACGGGCACGGTGACGGTCTTGGCGTCCGGCTTGACGGCGGTGACCTGCTGGCCCACCGTCAGGACGATCTGGGAGGTGACGGAGGGATCGGCTTCGGCGGCGCAGGTGATGACGACCGTGCCGCGGCTCTTGCCGGTGACGCGGCCCTCCTTGCTGACGGTGGCGACGGCGGGATCAGAGGACGTCCACGTCACCTTCTTGTTGTTGGCGGTGCTGGGCTGAACCGTCGCCGTGATGGCGAGGCTGCCCCCCACAAAGAGCGTGTCGCCCTTGCTGGTCAGCACAATGTCCTCCGGCATCTGCTGCACGCTGATGGCGGCTTCAGCCGTTTTGCCGCTGCCGTCCGCCGCCGTGGCCTTCACCCGGCCGTTGCCCTTGGCCAGGCCGGTGATTTCGCCCGTTTCGCTGACAGAAATGATTTTGGGCGTGAGGCTTGACCAGACCACCTCCTGAATGGTGGCGTCCGCGGGGGTAAAGGTCACGTCAGCCTGGGCCGTTCCGCCCACGCCCACAGCCTTTTTGTCCACGGTCACGGCGATGGAGCGCGTGCGCTTGATGCAGAAGACGTGGTACCGCGCGGCCAATTCGGGATTCGACTGGCTGGAAACGGTCAGCAGCGTTTCGCCCTCGTTGGCGGCGTTCAGGATGTTGTTATTGCGCACCTGCACCAGCTTCCCGTCTTCCACCGACAGGGAAACGCGTTTGTTGCTGGCGTCCTGGGGCAGGACGGACGTTTTGATTTGGGTATCCTGGCCCACATAGAGCAGCAGCACCGGCAGGCGCTCCCCCGTTTCGGGGTCTTCAAACGTGCCGGTCAGCCGATCCGTGAGCAGGGGATCGTCGGGCGCAAGCACGGTCAGGGTCTTTTCGTCCACCGCCACCCGGGTCACGGCGCGCAGCACGTGGATCGTGGCCTTGGCGGTGTAGCTTTTCCCGTTCGACTTGGCGGAAGCGGTAATGATCGCGTCGCCCTTGCTCATGCCCGTGACGAAGCCGTCGGAAGTGACGGAGGCGATTTTCAGGGAAGCGCTCGTCCAGGTGACGTCGCCGTCCAGGGCGGCGCCCTGGCGAAGAAGCTCCAGCTGCAGGCTGTCGCCCTCAAAGATGGAATACTCCTTCGCGGCGAAGGTAAAATCCTGATCCGCCAAAGCGATTCCGCACAGGGTCAGGAGCAGAAGACAGCACAGAGATGCCATAATCCAGCGTTTCATTTTCAGTTCCCTCCTATGTCAAGTGTTGCCAATTTGAGTATACGCTTGCGACACGATTTTGGCAAGAGTTCCGCGGTTTTTCGCGCATCTTTTTTACAAAAGAATATAAGAATCATTTCGCGGCGGGCCAGGTTGCGGCGTGGAAATATATGTGATATACTAACGGTGCGCCCGAGGGCGCGGAATTTGAACGGAACGAGGAAGCTCCATGGCGGAACCCATTATTGTGGCGGATCATGTATCCTTTTCTTATGAAGACGAGGGACCCCAGGCTGTGCGGGACGTAAGCCTGACCGTGCGGCGGGGTTCTTTTCATGCCATTTTGGGCCAGAACGGCTCGGGCAAATCCACTTTGGCGAAGCTCATCAACGGCCTGTATACCCCCGGGGCGGGCACAGTGACCGTATGCGGCATGGACACCCAGGACGAAAAGAATACCTGGGAAATCCGCCGCCGGGCGGGCATGGTGTTTCAGAACCCGGACAATCAGCTGGTAGCCACCGTGGTGAACGAGGACGTGGCCTTCGGCCTGGAAAACATCGGCGTGCCCACGGAAGAAATGCCAGGCCGCATCGAAAAAGCCCTGCGGGACGTGGGCATGCTGGAGTTCGCGAACCGCGCCCCCCACACCCTGTCCGGCGGGCAGAAGCAGCGGGTGGCCATCGCGGGCGTGCTGGCCATGCAGCCGGAGGCCATTATTTTTGACGAATCCACCGCCATGCTGGATCCCCAGGGCCGGCGGGAGGTCATGGCCGCCGTGCGGCGGCTGAACAAAGAGCAGGGCATCACCGTGCTGTGGATCACCCACTTCATGGAAGAAGCGGTGGCCTGCGATCAGGTACATTTGATGCACGAAGGGCAGATCGTCCTGTCCGGCACGCCGAAGGAAATTTTCGCCGACGCGGCGAAGCTCAAGCCCTACCGGCTGGACGCACCGCCCATGGCGCGGCTGGCCCAGGCCCTGCGCGGCCAGGGCATGCCCATCCGCAAGGGCGTGCTGACCGTGGACGAAATGGCGGAGGAGGTGGCGCGGCTGTGCAGGTGACCTTAGAACACGTGACCCATACCTATCAGCCGGGCAGCCCCTTCCAGTCCACCGCCATCCGGGACGTGAATATGGAAATTCGGCCAGGAGAATTTCTGGCGCTGATCGGCCACACGGGTTCGGGCAAATCCACCCTGGCCCAGCACATCAACGGCCTCCTGAAGCCCACGGCAGGCAAGGTGCTGCTGGACGGGCAGGACATCCATGAGAAGGGCTTTGACAAAAAGACCCTGCGGCAGAAGGTGGGCCTGGTATTCCAGTACCCGGAGCATCAGTTATTTGAAGAAACGGTGGCCAAGGACGTGGCTTTCGGCCCTAAAAACTTGGGGCTGAACGAAAAGGAAATTGAAGAACGAGTGGCGGAAGCCCTGGCCCGGGTGGGCCTCGGTCAGCCCGGCATCGCCCAGAAATCCCCCTTCGAGCTGTCCGGGGGCCAGATGCGCCGGGCGGCCATGGCCGGGGTGCTGGCCATGCGGCCCGAAATCCTGGTGCTGGACGAGCCCGCCGCCGGGCTGGACCCCCAGAGCCGGGAAGACATGCTGCAATTGATCGCCGGGCTGCACCGGCAGGGAACCACCGTGGTCATGATTTCCCATTCCATGGACGACGTGGCCCGCTTCGCCACCCGCGCGGTGGTGATGGAACACGGCGCCGTCGCCATGGAGAGCGCGCCGGAAGAAATTTTCCGCCACGCCGAACGGCTGGAACAAATGGGGCTGGACGTGCCCTCGGTGTGCAGGCTGAGCCTGAAGCTGCGGGCCATGGGCGTGGACTGCCCGCCCGATATCTTCCGGGAAGAGCAGGCGGTCAGCGCCCTGCTGGCCCTGTGGAAAGGAGGCGCGGCCCATGGCGCTGAATGACATCACCTTAGGCCAGTACTACCCCGGCGACAGCGCGGTACACCGCTTAGACCCCCGGGTGAAAATTTTGCTGCTCATCGCCCTGATCGTGGCGATTTTCCTGGCGGGCAACCTGCTGGCCTACGTGCCGGTGATCCTGTTTTTGGGGCTGGTCTCCTATCTTTCCAAGGTGCCGGTGAAAATGATGCTCAAGGGCCTAAAGCCCCTGCGCTTCATCCTGATCCTCACCTTCCTGCTGAACCTGTTTTTCCTGCAAGGGGAAACGCCCCTGCTGAACTTAGGCTTTGCGGTCATCACCAAAGAAGCGCTGATTACCGCCGTTCACTATTCCCTGCGGCTGGTGCTGCTGGTGCTGGCCTCCAGCCTGCTCACCCTCACCACCCCGCCCATCACCCTCACCGATGGGCTGGAGCGCCTGCTTTCGCCCCTGCGGGTGATCCATTTCCCGGCCCACGAAATGGCCATGATGATGTCCATCGCCCTGCGGTTCATCCCCACGCTGCTGGAGGAAACCGACAAGATCATGAAGGCCCAGACCGCAAGGGGAGCGGACTTTGAATCCGGCAACCTGATCGCCCGGGCCAAGGCCATGGTGCCCCTGCTGGTGCCCCTGTTCGTCAGCTCCTTCCGCCGGGCGGGGGATTTGGCCATGGCCATGGAAGCCCGCTGCTACCACGGCGGCGAGGGCCGCACCCGCCTGCGGGTGCTGAAATGCGGCAAACTGGATTATATCGCCTGCGGGGTGGTGGCCCTGCTCATTGCGATGGTGGTGCTTGTCGGAAAGCTCTACTGACGCCCTGACAGCCGTCTCTTCCGTCCCGCAAATCTTTCCACAGAAAAAGGAGGCGCTTCCCCTTGAAGCATGGGATCTGTCGTTTGCCCGCGCTGCTCATGGCTCTGGCGCTGATCGCTGCGCCAGCCCTGGCCGAAGCGCCCGGCAGCATTGCCTGGAACAAAGTCATGTCTCTCCCCTCCGCCAGCGAGATTCAGGCGTTCCGCGGAACCGCCCGCGCCCCCTACATCTGCTGCCAGCCGGAATTCAGCGGGGTAACGGCCTTCTACGAGTTTTCCGTGGATTTCCGGGCGGATCACCTGCCCCGAGGAACGTATCTGTGCGTCAGCAACTTTGGCTTTAACGACGCGGGGCTGCTGAAACGCTACGCCTCCGTTAAAAGGGATTATGAGGGCGTGGCGGGCTACGCCGGTTTTCAGAAATACGAGGACGGCACCACCGGCATTATTCTGACCGTTTGGGATTCCTACTGCTATGACCGCTCCGGCAGAAAGACCACCTACCAGGCCACCCAGGTTTTTCCGGCGGGCAAAAAGGGCTTTGAAGTCTGTGTGGGCAACACCGTAACCGGCGAGGGGTGCTTTGTACACACGCTGCTGCCTTACAATTGGGTGGAGGGCAGGAATTACCGCGCGCTTTTGCAGCTGACCAACCCCACCGACGGCGCCAATTCCCATTTGATCTTCTGGGCGTGCGATTTACAGACGGGCGCGTGGACGAGGCTGGTGGAATATGATTTAGGCTACAGCGGAACGTACATGTACTGGACCACCGCGTTTCTGGAGGATTTTTCCTATCATGACGCGGGCAGCCTGCGGTCCATGGTCTTATCCAATTTCCGCGTTCACGCCACCAGCAAAGCGGAATGGGTGACCACCAAAAAGGCGACGTTCTCCTGCAATTATTCTAACGGCGGCAGCTATCAATACGGTTCCGCCGGCAACGCGTTCTATACCATCACCACAGGGCTGCCCAACCGATGCTCCAGGCCCACGGATCGCAAGACCTATACCGTTTCCTCCTGCGAGGGCGGCTCCCCCTACCAATAAAACAGACGAAAGCGCAACAGAACCGGGCGAGCGCGTCGCCCGGCACACCAACAAAAAAAGCGCCGGAAATCCGACGCTCTTTTTGTTTGGCTGTTATCAGTCCACCGTGTAGGGCAACAGCGCGATGGCACGGGCGCGCTTGATGGCCTCGCTCAGCTGACGCTGATGCTTGGCGCAGTTGCCGGTCATGCGGCGGGGCAGGATCTTGCCGCGTTCGTTGATGGAACGGCGCAGCCGGTTGACATCCTTATAATCAATGTATTCGATCTTATTTACGCAGAAATCGCACACCTTACGGCGGGGGCGCTTTCCACGGGGACGCGGACGCTTTTCGCCACGATCTTCAGACATAATCGTTTCCTCCTTCTATTGATTTCCGTTCTCAAGGCGGTCAGAAAGGCAATTCTTCCTCGTCCACCTGCACGAAGCCGCCGCCCTGGGGGGCGCTGCCGTAGGCCGGATTGGCGGCCGGACGGGGCGCGGGCGCGGCGGGCGCGTATGCCGCCGGGGCGTCGCCCTGGTCGTTCCGGGAAGAGAGAAATTCCACCTCGTTCGCCGTTACTTCCAAGCTGGCGCGGGTCTGCCCGTCATTGCCCACATAGGTGCGGCAGGTCACGGGGCCGCTGACATACACCTTCCGTCCCTTGGACAGATACTTGGCGCAGTTCTCCCCCTGCTGCCGCCAAACGCTGACGCGGAAGAAATCCGCTTCAGGCTGGCCCGCTTCGGCATTGCTGCCGCGGCGGCGGTTGACAGCCACGGTGAAGGAACACACAGAATCGCCCGCGGGCGTAGTGCGCAGCTCAGGATCACGGGTTAAATTACCGATCAGAATGACCTTGTTCATGTTCGCTCCTCCGTTTATTCAGCGGCAGGGGTCTCCACAGGCGCTTCGGCTTCAGCGGCGGGCGCTTCGGCAGCGGGAGCGGCGGCGGCGGGGGCGGGCCGGACGGCGCGGGGCTTGATGCCCACTTTCCGTTCGATCAGCTTGATGACCTGGTAGCGAATTACGCTGTCGGAAATCTGAAGGTTGCGCTCCAGTTCCTTGGGAAGATCAGCCTCAGCCTGGAAGTTCACCAGAACGTAATAGCCCTCGGTCTTATAGTCGATGGCATAGGCCAGGCGGCGCTTGCCCCATTCTTCCACCTTGTCAACACTGCCGCCGTTGCCGGTGATCAGATCGTTGAACTTGGCGATCAGGGCCTTGCGGGCTTCGTCCTCCACAGCAGGATCGATGATGTACACCACTTCATACTTGTTCATTTCCATTCACCTCCTCATGGACGTATGGCGTCCTATCCTTGTAGGACGCAAGGATGTGCCAAGAAAGAATTATACAGGATGAAATGAAAAAAAGCAAGAGAAAAAACAGGCTTTTTCAAAATTTTTCAGGAATTTTTCTCTTTTTTCAAGAGCGCTTCCCGCAGGAAATATCGCGCCCCGCTTTTGCGCGGGGCCTTCTCCTGCGCGTTTTTCCCGGAGCGGAATCGGTTATCAAGAACTGAAACGGGGATATGTTATGCTTCAGGCGCAGCAACAAAGCAGCCATCCCGGCAAAGCGATTCGCTTCGGAGAGCTTTCAAAGAGAAGGACGCCGCGTGAAGCGAAGAACGGCCGGGAGATCGGCAAGCATACCAAAGAAAGAAAAGGAGCTGACACTTATGGCGAGGATTCCTGACAGATATCAAGACATTACCCGGAAAGCCCTGCTTTCCTCCGCGGCCGCCGGACCCATCGGCGCCTTCTCCACGGTGGCGGATGTGGCGTCCATTGCCGGTATATGGGGCACTTTCCTCTGCGTGATCGCCACGCGTGAACATGTGGAAATGAGCAAAGAGACCGCCGTGCAAATCTGCAAATCCGCGCTGCTGGGCATGGCCGGTTACTACGCGGGCTGCAAGACGGCCACCCGGGTTTTCAACCTCATTCCCTTCGCGGGCACGCTGATGGGCATGGGCCTCAGCGCTCTGGCCAATTTGCTCTTCACCTACCGCTTCGCCCTCACTGTATGCGGCATCTTCGAGACGAACAAAGGCTCGCAGCTGAACCTGGGCACGCTGGGCAGAGACATCCTGGCCTTGTACCACGGCAACGGCATTGCGGACGACGCAAAAACCATCGTGGGCATTCTGGCGGCCTGACGTTTTCCCGATGCTGAACGATCAACAATGCCGACCAAGGCATAAAAGAAAAGGAGATGTTTTCATGGAATACCTGCAAACGGGAAAGAACCGGCTGAAAGAATATGTGAAGAAAAGCGGTTCAGAAGCGATCAACAGTGTGGGCGAGATTGGACAGAAGCGCGTGCTGGGCGTCCTGACCCAGCGCCGGGGCGAAGCGCTGGATCTGCTGGACTGCTTAGAGGCCCGGGTAGACGCGCCCTACCTGGAATCGGGCGCCTCCCGGAAGCGGAAGCCGGATGTGGAAGCGTTGCTCGTCAGCCCGGCAGTCACCATCGTGCTGGCCCTCATCGCGCTGATTGCCGCCTCCTTCCTGACGATTATCGGCGCTTCCAGCCCGCCGGTGAATCTGCCCGTCAAATGGAGCGTGATCCTTCTGCTTTCCATCCTGCTGCTGCTTGGGCAGGCAATTTACGCCATTTCCCGAAAACCCAAAGCCAAGGCGACGGAGGCGGAACCGGCCCGCGCACAGATCATGCTGGATGTTGACAAGGCCACGATGCTGCTGAGCAAGCAGAACGGCAAGCTGGTGACCGACAGCCAATCCATCTGTGATATGTTCTCCGGCAGGCAGATGGACAGCATGAACAGCTTTACAGGCGAACTGGTAAAAATGTACGCTTCGCTGTTTGAGGCCAGGGTAGACAATCCCGCCACGGAAGATTTTAACTACAGTCTCACGCTGGCGGAGCTGCTGCTCAAACGCGCCGGACTGAAAGCCATTCCCTATTCCGAGGAAAAAAAGAGCCTTTTCGATATTCAGGAGGAGGCTTACCGCGACGAAATGCGCTGCCCCGCCATCATTCGGGAAAAGGACAGCGTCCTGATCCGGAAGGGCGAGTATATCAAAAACAGCAGCCGGTAATAGCCGGAATCGTCTGTTAAAAAAACGCATCAATACAGCAAATACGAATGAAAAAACGAAAGGATGGGAGATCATGATTTACATTGGTTTGGATTTGGGCGACGGAGAAAGCTGTGTGCATTGGACGCGGGACGCCAGCGGCGGAATCGTGAATGTGGTTCCCGTCAGCGGCGCGGGAAGTTTCCTGTCCGCCATCACGCAGGTGAACGGAAAGAACGTGATCGGCAATCTGGCCCTTAGCGGCATGGAAGACGCCCAGGGCGTGAACGTATGCTTCAAGCGCCACTTCCTGGAAAACAATCCGGAAACGGATCAGACCATTCAGGATTTCGTAACCGGGATTTTGACAGAGCTGCGCAGCAACCCCGATGTTGGGCCTTATCTGGATGAAGCGCAATTCATCGTAGGCTGCCCCGCGGGCTGGAAGCCCGAGGACCGGGAACGCTACCGCCAGCTGATGGAGCGGGCGGGCATGAAAAACGTGAGCATCATTTCCGAATCCCGGGCGGCCTTTGAAAACGCTCTGCGCAGCAAGGAAAACAACATTGATCCCGATCTGGTGAAGCAGACCGTGCTGGTGATCGACATCGGCTCCTCCACCCTGGACTTCGCCTATGTGAAGGACGGCAACGAGTACGGCGTGACCACCATGGGCAACGTGATGCTGGGCGGCGGCCTGATGGATGAGATGATCGTACTCCGTTCTCTCGAGCTGCAGGCGCAGACCACGCCGGAGCAGGTGCAGGAAATCCATCGGCTCATCGAAAGCTCCCCGGCAAAAAAGGGCAAGCTGATGCTGGCCGTGCGCGAATTGAAAGAAACCTATTTCAACAACGAAGATGAATTCCTGGCGGAAAACAAGGTGCTGGACAAGACGGTGCGGCTCATCGCCAATAACAAGGTTTATAAGGTGCTGCTGCAGATTTCCCCGGAGATCGTGGAAAACTGGCTCATTTCCCGGCCCCATCCCCTGCTGGACAACCAATCCTTCGAGAGCCGCCTGAAGGACAGCCTGACCTCGGTTTACGACCAGACCAAGAAGCAGAAGCTGCCCGATCTGGTGATCCTCACCGGCGGCCCCTCCCGGATGTCGTTCTTCCAGGAGCTTTGCCGGAACCGGTTCCTCTCCTCCCGGGTCATCGTCAGCGAAAATCCCGAATACGACATTTCCCGGGGGCTGGTCTATGTGGGCGGCGCGGACGAGGGCATGAACGCCTGCATCGAGGAAATCCGCGAATATGCCGACAGCGACGCGGTGGAGAATAAAATCGAAGCCGCCATTCCGGAGCTGGTGGACAGCATCAGCGAGCCGCTGGCCGACGCCGTGCTGGAGGAATGCGTGAAGCCCGCATTCAGAGACTGGCAGAATGGCGCCCTCCGTTCCCTGAACGATTTCCAGAGCGAGGTGGAAAAAAAGGCGGAGCGCTACATGAATTCCTCCACCATGATGCAGGTTGTGCGGAAGCATGTGGATCCCTGGAGCAAGCGCGTCATTGCCAGCGTGGAAGAGGATATTTCCCAAATCGCCCAAAAGCATCAGGTGGACTTTGCTATGGAAAACGGGGATTTGACCATCTCCCTCACCGGTGGCAATCAGCCGCCTATCAGGATCAACTTTGTGGAAATGATCGAAGCTGTGGTGAGCGTGGTGGTCGTGGTGATCATGAGCATGATCTGCGGAGGCAGCGGCATGGCGCTGCTGGCGGCGGGTCCCCTGGGCATCATCCTGGGCGCCATCATCGGCATTGCTGCCGTTGTTTTGGGCAGAGACGCGGCCACCGATATAATCATGAGCATGAATATTCCGGTTATCCTGCGCCGCTTTTTCAACGTCAATTCCATTGCCTCGCAGGAAAACAAAAGGAAGATCACCGACAGCGTCTCGTCCAACATGAAGAACGACCAGAACCTGCGGAAGGATCTGGTGGCCCAGGTGAGCAACTGCATTGATACCGCCATCACGAACGCGGCCAACGACGTGCAGCGGGCCATGGCGTCCTGACGCATTCCGGCGGGAAAGCGCGAGACCCGCATGAACCCTTTGCGCTTTCCCTCCGTCCTTCCGATGGGACAGTATAAAAAATCGAAAAAAGAATCAGCGCAAAGCCTCCTTCCATCAAAAAAACAGTGGAAGGAGGCATTTAATTGTGGTAGAATACTTTTGAAAAGCAAAATTCTCTCCGAACGGGGTCATTTAAGGATTCTTTAAGTTGGTCGTGTAAGATAAAGGACGTAACCAAACAGCCCTGTAACCTGCGGAAAGGAGGCGGGATAAGGCATGAACATCTTATTGGCGGATTCCAACCGGGATTTGCTGCAATGCTATCAAACGCTTTTGACCCTAGACGGCCACGCCGTCACCACGGCCTTTGACGGCACGCAGGTGGCCGCCCTGCTGGGTCCCGGAAAGTACGATATCGCTATTTTAGAGCAGCGGCTGCCCCGGATGGCCCTGGACCGCCTGCTGGAGGAGCTGGAGTGGAACCGCATTCCGTCCATCGTGCTGGCGGAGGGGGCGGTCACGGTGAAAACCCTGCTGGGAAGCCCGCTGGCCAACGCCTATCTCACCCTGCCCTTTCTGCCGGAGGATCTAAAGCGCATGATCCGGGAAGTGACGGAAAAAGCGCGCTCGGGAGAAACCCTGCGCCGGGGCGGCGTGACGGTGGACGTGAGCGGCTTTTGCATCGCGGGCACCGGCGTGCGGCTGACCAACGGGGAAATCAATCTGCTTCGGGAATTGGCCGCCCCCCGGCGGGCGGCGGGAAAACGCACCCGCGTCATGATCCAGGCGCTGAACGAAAAGCTGAAAAACGCCGGAAAAAACGCCGAAAAGACGCGGATCGTATACGAAATGGAGAAAGGGTACAGGCTGGTGAACGGAAATGAGTAAAGCGAGAAAGCGATTCGTGATTTTTGCCACGATCTGCGTGTCCGTGCTGCTGTTCATGCTGCTGGGCGTCATCAACGGCGTGAACTTCACCATGGCCAGCCAGGACGCCGACCAGCTGACCAAGGCGCTGAAAAAGCAGCACGGCGCGTTTGAAAGCGCCCCGGAAACCGACGCTCCGGATCAGCCCGAGGGCCTTCTTTCCGGCCTTTTCGGCCCCATGGGGCCGGATTCCCCGGAAACGGTATCCTCCCTTCGCTATTTTACGTTCGCCTTCGATAAGGAGGGGAACGAAACGCGCGTGGCCCTGAAGATCAGCGCGGTGACGGAGGAAGAAGCCCTGGCCTGGGCCCGTTCCCTGCGCGGCGAAAACAAAACGGGCTGGACCAGGGGCACCTACCGCTACCGGGTGTACAAAACCAACCATATCACCTACGTGACCGTGATCGACCAGAGCCGGGAGCTGCTGCCCTGCTTCCGCATCCTGATCATTTCCGCCATCGGGCTGCTGGCGGGCGTGCTGGTAAGCTTTGCCGCCCTGATGTACATCGGCAAGCGCCTGTTTAAGCCCCTGGAGGAAGCGGATCGAAAGCAAAAGCGCTTCATCGCCGACGCGGAAACGGAATTCAAAGCGCCGCTGACCATCATCAACGCCAACACGGAGATCATCGAGCGGCAAATGGGCGAAACGGAGCAGACCCAGTCCATCAACCGGCAGGTGAAACGCATGATCGGCCTGGTGAAAAACCTGTCCAGCCTGGCCGTGTTCGACGAAAAAGAACTGACCGTGCTGCCCTGCGATCTGTCCGCCCTGGCTCAGGCGGTGGGCGGCGCCATGAAGAGCCAGTTTGAAGAAAAGGGCTGCAAGCTGACCGTTCGGGCCGAAAACCCCGCGCCCGTTTCCGCCGACAGCGAGGCCATGACCGACCTGCTGACCGAGCTGCTGGCCAACGCGCTCAAATTCGGCGACCGCTGGGCGGAACTCAAGGTGAGCCAGCAGGACGGCCACTGCGTGATCGAGGCGTGCAACGATACGTCCCTGGCAAACGGCAATTTCGATCAGGCCTTCGACCGGTTCACAAGGCTTTCCAACGCCCAGGGCGTGCCCGGCGCGGGCTTAGGCCTGAGCCACGTGAAGGAAATCGCCAAAGCCCACAACGGGCGCGTCAGCGCCCAGGCGGCGGACGGAAAATTCATCCTCCGCGTGAGCCTGTAAGCGGGAGGCGGCACTATGGCGGGACCCATCGTCGTCATGAAGCGCTACGAGCGCAAATACCTGCTCAGCGCCGAGCAGACCGAATATCTGGTCAAGAGTTTGGAAGGCCACATGAAGCTGGATCAGTACGGCCGCACCTCCATCGCTTCCCTGTATTACGACACGCCCAATTATCAGCTGATCCGCGCCTCCGTGGAAAAGCCGCCCTTCAAGGAAAAGATCCGGCTGCGCTCCTACGGCCTGGCCACCCGGGAATCCCCCGTGTTTCTGGAATTGAAGCGAAAGGCCTACGGCATCGTGTACAAGCGCCGGGTGCCAACCACCATTCCCCTGGTGGAAAAATTTTTCGCGGGCAGCGGCGATATCTGCGCCCCTGGGCAGATCAACCGGGAAATCACCTATTTTCGGGATTACTACCAAACGCTGGTGCCCGCCTGCCTGATCATTTACGACCGGGAAGCGTACTTTGAACCGGGGGGTGACCTGCGCCTGACCATCGACTACCACCCCCGCTACCGGACGGATCACCTGGATCTGACGTATTCCATGGAGGGCAAGCCCCTGCGCCCGCCGGGCCACACCATTTTGGAGGTGAAGGTGCAGGAAGCCATGCCCCTGTGGCTGACCCACATTTTGGACGCGGGGCAGATTTACAAAAACAGCTTTTCCAAATACGGCGAAGCGTTCCGCCAGCAGCTTTTGAACGCGGGATAGGCCGGGATGGATCATTACAACGAAAGCGAGGTTCTTCATCATGTTCGATTCCATTTACTCCAAAGCCGTCACGCCCGGCCAGTTTTTCATCATGGCCGCCGCGTCCCTGATTTCCGGCGTCCTTTTCTCCTGGCTGGTGAGCTTCCGCATCCGCGCCAACCGGCGGTTCTTCATCGTCAGCTCCATCATTCCCTTCGTGGTGGGCATGGTACTCACCTTCGTCAACGGCAGCATCGGCGCGGGCATCGCCTTCGGCGGCGCCTTCGCCCTCACCCGATTCCGTTCCGCCCAGGGCACCTCCGACGAAATCGCCGCGGTACTCATTACCATGGGTTCCGGCGTGGCCTTCGGCATGGGCTATATCGCCTACGGCGTGCTGGTGCTGGCGGGCCTCGGCGCGCTGTTCCTGGCCCTGTCCGCCACGAAGCTGTTCGATCACGCTTCCATGCAGGAGGATAAAATGCTCCGCATCACCATTCCCGAATCCCTGGATTACGCCCGGGTGTTCGACGATACCTTCGCCCATTACCTCAAGAGCGTGGAAAACGCGGGCGTGAAAACCACCGGCATGGGCAGCATGTTCCGCCTGTCCTTCAAGATCCGGATGAAGAACCCCGCCGAGGAAAAGGAAATGATCGACGAACTGCGCACCAAGAACGGCAACCTGGAAATCTCCGTTCTGCCCTACGCGGAACCCCAGAATCAGCTTTGATCCGTCAAGCACGCGGCGAAGCGTGGAAAATTTCTCCGCGCTTCGCCGCTCTTTTTTGTTTTTTGGAAAAAAACTTGCCATTTTCTTCTTTTTCCTGTATAATAGGATTGGTATTTTAGAATCTTTCCCGAAAATATGTAAGTTTTTTCGGCGTCCATAGCCGCCCGCATAGAGAGGACAATCGCTGTATGAAGAACCCGTTCAAAAAGCTGCGGCTTGCCAAGCTGTCCACAAAAATCATTCTGCTGGTGGAGATCATCGCCATCCTCTCCGGCAGTGTGTTTTGCGTGGTTTCCATTATCAACAGCAGGCTCGGCATCAAGAAATCCATCCAGCAGCGCATGCTGGACATCGCCAACTGCGCCGCGGGTTCCATCAACGGCGACATTTTGGGCGCGCTGAAAGCGGAGGACGCGGATACGCCGGAATACCGGCAGATTTACAACACCCTGGATGTGTTTCGGAACAACACAGAGCTGGAATATGTGTACGGCGTGAAGGACGAAGGGAACGGCTGCTTCACCTTTATCCTGGACACGGATCCGGTGGATCCCGGCGAATTCGGCGAGGAAGTGAAATATACGGAAGCCCTCGCCGCCGCGGCCCGGGGCAAGGCGTCCCTGGACGAAACGCCCTATACCGACGCCTGGGGCACCTTTTACAGCGCGTACAGCCCGGTATTTGATTCCTCCGGCAGGGTGGCGGGCATCATCGCCGCCGATTTCGCCTCCGCATGGTTCGAGGCCCAGCTTTCGGAGCGCACCGCCTCCACCATTTTAAGCGCCGTCGCCATCATGCTCACCACCGTGCTGATCGCGGCCATCATGTCCTTGGTCACGGTGCGGCCCTTCATCCTGCGCCAGGAGCAGCTTTCCCAGGAGGTGGAGAAAAAAGCCACCGAGAATAAGCAGCTCTCTCTGCAAGTCGTCCGTTCCCTGGTGGACGCCATCGACGCCAAGGACGTGTATACCAAAAACCATTCCTCCCGGGTGAGCCAGTACGCCGTGAAAATCGCCGAAGCCCTGGGCTGGGAGGAAAACAGGGTCAACGACCTAAGATACGCCGCCCTGCTGCACGACATCGGCAAAATCGGCGTGCCCGATTCCATTCTGAACAACCCCAACCAGCTGGCGGAGGCGGAGTACGGCATCATCAAATCCCACACCACCATCGGCGGGGACATCCTAAAGAGCAAAAGCATCATTAAAACAGCCGAGGTCGTGGCCAGAAGCCACCACGAACGCTACGACGGCAAAGGCTACCCCCAAGGGCTGAAAGGAGAAGAAATATCCGAAGAGGCCCGCATCGTGACCATCGCGGACGCCTTCGATTCCATGAATTCCCACCGCGCGTACAGAAGGGCGTGCGATCCGGCATACATCCGGAAGGAGCTGATCGATGGCCGGGGTACCCAGTTCGACCCCCATTTTGTGGACGTGTTCATCGGCTTGTGGGACAAGGGCCTGCTGGGCAATATCATCCGGCAGGACGCGCGGGAAGACACGGGAGACCTGGAAGCGTCCTCCGCGCTGCTGCATGAGATCATGGAGAAATTCGTCACCCAGAGTGCGGCAGACGATTATGACGCCATCACCGGCGTCATGAACAGGAGCATCGGCGAAGCGGCCATCGCGCAGGCAATGAAAGGCAGCGGCGGCTGTTTGGCGTTTTTGGATCTGGACAATCTGAAAAAGATCAACGATATCTACGGCCATAAGGCCGGGGATCGGGCGCTGCGCTGCGTGGGCGAGGCGCTGACGGCCAACGGCCAAAACAGCGTTTGCTGCCGTCTGGGCGGGGACGAATTCCTTTGCTTCATGAAGGGCGTCACCCAGGCAGAAGCGGAGGCCGGCATGCAAAAGATCATCGCCGATTTCGAGCAAAGGAAAAACGCCGACGCCGAAACCTCCATGGCCACCATTTCCGCAGGGCTGGTGATGTGCGGCCCCGCCGATACCTATATGAAAGCCTATAACCGGGCGGATCGGGCGCTGTATTACGTGAAGCAGAACGGCAAAAACAGCTATCAGTTCTACAGCCCGGATTCCGAAATCTTCCGCAGCGAAACGGTGGACGTGAACCGCATCGTCACCGGCATCCACACCAGCGGCAGCTACCATGGGGCCATGGACGTGGAATACAGGCAGTTCGCCACCCTGTACGAATTTATTGAGAACATCAAAAAGCGGTTCTCCCATCCCTTTAAGCTCATCATGATCAGCCTGGAAACGGACGCCAACGAACCCCCGCTGCCCGAAGAGCTGGAAAAAGCCATGTATTACATGGAGCAGTCCATTCAGCAGACCATCCGCAACGTGGACGTCCTCACCCGCTACAGCCGCCAGCAGTTCCTGATCATCCTGCTGGGTTCCAACACGGAAGGCGTGCAAATCGCCGTGGACCGCATTTTCCGGGGTTATTACAAAATGTGCGGCAGCGGCGCGTTCTCCCCGTCCTACGCGGTGGCGGAAGTGGACGCATGAGCGTCAAAAAGAACGAAAAATCGCCGGAGGCTTCATGCAGCTTCCGGCGTTCGTTTTTCTTGGGGCTTATCCGTGCAGCGCCACCACCAGGATGGCGGTGCCGCCCCGATAGCGGGCGGCGGAGACCTGGCGCAGGTAGATATTCAGGGGGCCTTCTTCCTCGGTGGAAACGCTGTAATTGATCCAGCCCTCCGTTTCGGCGCAGCGGATCACGGTGGCCAGGAACTGCTTGGGCGGGTTATCGTTCAAAAGCCGGATCCGGGGCTGTTCTTCATCGTCGGCGGGCAGCGCGCCGAAGTTTTTCAGCATTTGCATGAAGCGGGCGTTGCCCCGCAGGCAATTCAAGCGCCCCTCCCGAAGCTCCAGCACCCCGGCGGGCACCTCGCTGTCCGCCCACGCCTCGGCCATATCGCCGCTGTGGGCCAGGGGTTCGTTCAAATCAATGCGGCCCACCGGCTCGTAATAAGGGGCGGCCTCCGGGTCCTCGAAGGTGAGGCCCGCCTTGCGCTGGGCGCGGTCCACGATATAATCGAAGGAATTGGGGCGGTTGAACAGATAGCCCTGAATTTTTTCACAGCCCAGGGCTTGAAGCACCTGAAAATGCTCCCAGGTTTCCACGCCCTCGATCAGGGTGGCGATGCCCATGCGCCGGGCCATATCAATGATATCCGAAATGATGATATAGTTTTTGCCCGACGTGGAGAAATTCTTCATGAACTGCATATCAATCTTGATCAGGTCGAAATCCAGCTCCTGGAGCAGGTTCAGGGTGGAATACTCGCTGCCGAAATCGTCCATCCACACGTCGAACCCGCCGTTGCGGAACCGCGCCACCTCCCGCTTGAGCAATTCCTGGTTTTCGATAAAGGCCGATTCGGTGATTTCGATTTTCAGCAGGCTGCGGGGGAAGCCGGAATCATCCACCCGCTTCATGATTTCATACACCATATCGCACTTTTCAAAATCCCGCCGGGACAGGTTCACCGAAACGGGTACGATGGGCACGCCCAGCTCCTGCCTGCGCATAAAGTCCTTCAGCACCTGGCTCACCACGTTCAGGTTCACCTTGTACATCAGGCCGTTTTCCTCCAGGGTATGGATGAAGCGGGCGGGCATGAGGAAGCCGTACTGGGGATCGTCCCAGCGGGACAGGGCTTCTTCGTTGCACACATGGCCGGTGATGGTGCGGGCGATGGGCTGATAGTACACCTGCAGCCAGCCCTTTTCGATGGCCTCGTCCACGTGGCTGATGACGTAATGGCGGAAACGCAGCTCGTCGTCGATTTTTTGGTCGTAGTAGCAGAAGGCGGGTTTGCCGTCGGCGGACAGCGTTCCCTGGGCGACGCGCGCCCGATCCAGCAGGGAAATGACGCTTACGCCCTCCTCGTACCGGGCAAACCCGGCGCTGCCGCTCACGGGGAAGCCGGGATGATAATCCCGCAGGGACGCGTTGATTTTGCTCATGGCGTCCTCCACCTCGCCCTCGTAGCACAGGATGCCGAACTGCGCGCCGGTGATATGGCAGATATAGCGGTTTTTAAAATGCCGCTGCAAAAGCCGCGCCGTTTCCGCGATCAGGGCGTTGCCCTGGGTATAGCCGAAGGCGTCGTTGAAGTCGCGCATCTGCACCAGCTTAAAGCACCCCACCACCGGGCCGCGGTTTTTGTACACCATGCCGCTGCTGATCAGCGCGTCGGATCGGCTGACGAAGTAGCTCATGCCCGGCAGGCCGGTGAGCTGGTCGATTTCGGAGGCGTTGGCGTGGGTGAGCATGTTGCTTTGCGCGATGGCCGCCCGCAGGTTCGCCTGGTTGTATTCCGTGCATAAATCGGCGTTGGCGCCCGTTTTTTTGGCCTTGTGGGTGTTGATATCGGCCAGCTGCACCATTTCCTGAAATTCCTTGGTGGAAGCGGGGATCCCGACGGCGCAGCCGAAGGCGCAGGTGAGCGACAGCTTTCTGTCCTCCAGGGTGAAATCATTCAGGGCCTTGCGGCACTGGGCGATCTTTTCTTTGCAGTCCTCCGGCCCGCCATGCACCACGCACAGGAATTCGTCGCCGTTATAATGGTAGGTATCCTCCCCGCCGAAGGCGCTCATGAGTACGCCGGTAAAAAAGTCCATGATCTTCAGGCCCGTCTCGTGGCCGTAAAAATCATTGTAGAGCATGAAGCGGTCCATATCCGCCAGCAGCACCGTAACGCGCTGCCCCGCGTAAGCGCCCGCCCGGCTGGCCAGGGCGTAGCGGTTCAGGCAGCCCGTGCGCTGCTCATGGGCCAAATGATATTCGCCCTCCATCAGATGCCGCAGGGATTCCATGCGGATGCGCAGGATCACGTTCACCAGGGCCACGGTGGTAAAGTAAAATTCCAGGATATGCACCGCGTCCGTCGCCCAGAGGGATTGATCCTTGAAGATCACACACAGGGCCAGGAACAGCGCCACCCATCCGCCGGAAAACAGCGTGAGGCGGCCGGGACGGTCCATGATGAACACGGGCAGGGCCACCAGGAACAAAAGCACCGTAATGGCCTGCCGCCCCGGATCCAGCACCGTGCCCAGCAAAATGGCCATCACCATCACCGGGGATTCCAGAATATACAAAAGCCTGGTGGAAAGGGGATAATCCAGCGGCAGCAGAAAATTTTCGGCCAGCATAAAAAGCAGGAAATACATGGACATAAAAAGGCTGCACACCAGCGCCATGCCAAAGCCCGAGGTCGCGTACTGCGCCGCGGCGTTCATCAGGCTAAGCGGCAGGCCCGCGATCCCCAGCAGATGGATGGCGATGCGGTTTTCCTTGTTGATTTCATCTTTATACCGGTTCCATTCCTCGCCCCGGATGCTGGTGAGGGTACTCAGTTTCATAAAAACCACGTCCTTTGCCCGATCAAAACGCTCAAAAACGGCCGGCTTGCGGATGGACACTCCGCTTTCGTTCCTCACGGCCCAGCCGCGCTGATTTCCTGGTTTCATTATATCAAAAATATCGGTGGGAAGCAACTGAAAAACGATCAAAACCCGCGGTTCTGTTCTTTATCCTCTTTTCTTGCCAGAACCGCCGGATTGCGGTACAATAATGCACAGAAATTCAAGCGGAGGAATCTGTATGCAGTGGACGGAGGGACAGCGGGCGGCCATCGAGGCGCGCAACGGCAGCGTGCTGGTGAGCGCGGCGGCGGGTTCGGGCAAAACGGCGGTGCTGGTGGAACGGGTGCTGTCTTTGCTTCGGGAGGGCGGCCGCATCGACCGCATGCTCATCGTCACCTTCACCCGGGCGGCGGCGGGGGAAATGCGGGAGCGCATCGGCAAAAGGCTCAATCAGGAAGGGGCGGGAAGCGCCCACCTGCGTTTGCATGCCATGCGGCTGAACCGGGCGGCCATCTGCACCCTGCACGTATTCTGCATGCGGGTGCTGCGGGAGCATTTTCAGGCCGTGGGGGTGGATCCCCTGGCCCGCATCGGGGACGAGGAAAAGCTGAACGCCCTGCGCCGCCAGGCCCAGGACGAAATCCTGGAAAAAGCCTACGGCGAACCCACGGCGGACGAATTGGCCCTGTTTTCCCAGTTCGACGACGGCCAGATCCCCGCGCTGATGGATGAGCTGTATACCTTCCTCATGGCCCAGGCGGATCCCTGGCGCTGGGCGGAGGAACAGTGCGGGGAGGAACGAGCCGCTCTGGACGCCTGGACGCCCCTGCTTCGGGCGCTGTGCCTGTCCCAACTGGAGGGCGCGGCGGAGCTGCTGCCCGAAATGGAGGCCCTGGTCAGTCAGGCCGACGGCCCGGCCCGGTACGCCGCCGCCTTCGAGGCGGACCGCGCCATGACGCGGGAGCTGCTGGAGCAGGTGCGGGAGGGCCTGCCCCCCGGCGGCAAAACCAGCTTCGCCCGGCTCAGCACCAAACGCGCCGCCCCGGAGGAAAACCCCGACGCGGCGGCCCGGTTCAAGGCCCTGCGGGAGGAATGGAAGGAGCGCTTCAGCGCCGCCCGAAAGCCCCTGCCCGATAACGCGGAGCGGGCGGAGGCCGATTTACAGCATACCCTGCCCGCCCTGCGCGCCCTGTGCGGGCTGGTGAAGCGCATGGACGAGCGCTATTTTCAGCTCAAGCAGCGCCGCAATTATTTGGATTACAGCGATTTGGAGCATCTGACCCTGAAAGCCCTGGAAAACGACGGCGTGCGCAATGCCGTGGCGGAGAGCTTCGACGCCCTGTTCATCGACGAATATCAGGACGTGTCCGGCATTCAGGAAGCCATTCTGCGCAGGCTGCACGAGGGGCAGAAAAACCTTCTGTTCATGGTGGGCGACGTGAAGCAGAGCATTTACCGCTTCCGGCTGGCCGACCCCACCCTGTTTCTGGAAAAATACCGGCAGTATTCCCTGGATGAAAAGGCCGAGGAACGGAAAATCCTGCTCCAGCAGAATTTCCGTTCCGATGAAAACGTGCTGCTTTCGGTAAACGAAGTCTTTGTCCACGCCATGCGGGAAAAGGAAACGGAAATCGCCTACGACGAAGCCGCCATGCTGCGCCCCGGCGGGGGCCAGCCCCTGGGCGCGCCCGTGGAAATTCACCTGATCGCCGCCCAGGAGGAGGGCGAAGGCGAGGGCACGGAGCTGACCCAGGGCTACCGATACGAGGCGGCGTTCGTTGCCAAACGCATCAAAGAACTGATGCGCTTTGCCACCGTGCGGGAGGGAGAGGGCAGCCGCCCCCTGCGCTTCCGGGACATCGCCCTGCTTCTGCGCTACGCCTCGGGCCGCGCGCCCTACATCGCCCGCGCCCTGCAATTGGAGGGCATTCCGGTGTACAGCGACGCCGACGCCCAGTTTTTCGATCTGCCCGAGGTGGTCGATCTCATGAACCTGCTGCGGGTGATCGACAACCCCTTGCAGGATATCCCGCTGCTTTCCGCCCTGCGCTGCCCCTGCTTCGGCTTTACAGAGGAGGAGTTGGCCCGCGTCCGGCTGGTGGGCCGCGCCCCCGGCACGCCCTTTTACGCCGCCTTTGAGGATGCTTTAACGGAAGAAAGCCCCTTGGGCGATAAGGCCCGGTCCGCCTGGGACAAACTGGCCTGGTGGCGCTTCCTGTCCGGGAGCCTGACGGTAGATCAGCTGATCTGGCGGGTGCTGGAGGAAAGCGGGCTGTACATGCGGGCGGGCGCCCTGCCCGAAGGGGAGCTTCGGCAGGCCAACCTGCGATTGCTTGCGGAACGCGCCCAAGGCGAAAGCGCCTTAGAGGGCTTGGGAGCGTTCCTGCGGGAAACGGGGCGGCTTCACGGCTCCGACGACGGCAAGGCCGCCAAGACCTTGGGGGAAAACGAGGACGTGGTGCGCATCCTGACCCTGCACAAATCCAAGGGCCTGGAATTTCCCGTGGTGTTCCTGCTGGAAATGGCCCGGAGCTTCCGCAAGGGCGGCGGCAGTCTCATTCGCCTGCACGCCCATCACGGCATGGCCCTGCAATACATCGACGGGGAGCGGCGGGTGACCCGGGAAACCTGCGCCTTTAACGCCCTCGGCGGCGTGGGCGAAAAGGAAGCCCGGGCCGAGGAAGCGCGGCTTTTGTACGTGGGCATGACCCGCGCCCGGGAACGGCTGATCCTGGTGGGTTCCCCCCGCAGGCTGGACGCCGCCCTGGAAAAATGGAGCCGTCCCGCCACCGCCTACGCCGCCGGGGCGGCGGGCTGCATGCTGGATTGGGTCATGCAGAGCTTGGGCGGCTTCCACAACGGAGAATATATCGGCAAAAACGGCAGCGTGTGGCGCATGCACATGGAAAAGGCGGAGGATCTGTCCGCCCCCGCCGTCGCCCGGGTGATCCCCCCCGTTCTGGCCCTGGACGCCCCGCCGGACGAGTTTACCCAGGCCCGCATGACCCGGCAGCTGCCCGTGAACCCGCCCCTCAAAACCTCCGTCACCGCCATCGCCAAGACCCTGCGGGAGGATAAGGACGCCTGGGAATCCCCCGCCGACAAGCGCCGCCTGCCGGAGGAAGCGCCCAAGCCCGCGTTCCTTACGGAACAGCGCCTGACCGCCGCCCAGCGCGGCACCATCACCCACCGGGTGCTGGGCCAAATCGACTATGCCCTGATCCGCCAGGGGAAATTGACCCAGGCCCTGAACGAGCTGCAAAAGCAGGGCGTGCTGACCGACGCCGAACGGGCCGCTGTGCGTGCCCACTGGCTCACCGGCTTTTTCTCCTCTCCCCTGGGCCAGCGTGCCCTGGCGGCGCGGGAGGTGCATCGGGAATGGTCCTTTAACCTCAAGGGCGACAAGGGCAGCATGATCCAGGGCGTGATCGACCTGTGCTTTATGGAAAACGGCCGCTGGGTGCTGGCCGATTACAAAACCGACGCCGCGGGCGAAGACGAGCTGCTGCGCCGCTACGCCCTGCAATTGCGGTGGTACGCCAGGGCCCTTTCCCAAATCACCGGCGTCCCCGTGGGCGAGATCCTGATTTTCAGTCTCCGGGCCGGGAAATGCTTTCCCGTACCCGAAGAATGACACACAAAAAAGCCGGGGAGCCTGTGCCCCGGCAATTTTTTCAGGCTTACCGCCGCTTCCGCCGGTCGCTCAAAAACCTTCCGTATTCGCTCCAGTTTTCCAGAATATGGCCGCAGCCCCGGGCCACGCACTCCTGGGGGTATTCCGCCAGGCGGCAGTCGATCTTCATGCCGACGGTGATGGCCTCGATCAGGCCGGAAAGCAGCGCGCCGCCGCCGGTGAAAACGATGCCGGTTTCATCAATATCGGCCAGCAGCTCGGCGGGGGTCTTTTCCAGCACGGCCTGAATGGCTTCCATCAGGCTGTGGAAAGGTTCTTCCAGGGCCTCGGTGATTTCGTCGCTGGTGATGCGCATGATCTTGGGCAGGCCGGAAATCAGGTTGCGCCCGGTAATTTCCATATAAAACTGTTCGTTCCGGAGCAGGGCGGAGCCGATGCTGATCTTCAAATCCTCGGCAGTGGGCTGGCCGATGAGCAGATTATGCTTGAGCCGGATATAGCGGATGATGGCGTCGTCAAAGGCGTCGCTGCCGATCTGGTTGACGGATTCCCTGTTGCAGGTGATGATCTGGCCCTGGGAAAGCACGGCGATGTCCGCCGTTCCGCCGCCGATATCCACGATCATTTTGCCGTAAGCATCCCCCACGGACAGGCCCGCGCCGATAGCCGCCGCAATGGGCCGGTCTATCAATTGGGTGCGGCGCGCGCCGGATTCAAACAGGCTGGAGGTGATTCGGTGCCGTTCCATATCGTTCACGCCCGTGGGCACGGAAATCAGCACCCGGGGGCCGCCCAGCAGGCGCTTGCCCACCACCCTGCTCACAAAATAGCGCAGCATGGTGCATGCCATGTCCATATCGCTCACCATGCCCTTCTGCAAAGGACGGATGGCGGCAATGTTGCTGGGCGTGCGGCCCATCATGCGGCGGGCCTCCTCGCCTACGGCAAGCACGCTGCGGGTTTCCCGGTCGAAAGCGATCACGGCGGGTTCGTTGAGCACAACGCCCCTTCCCTTGCCGTAAATCACCACGCTGGCCGTACCCAAATCCACCCCGATGTCCAGAACCGTTGCCATTCCTGCTTCTCCTTTGCTTGCTGCTTTTCTACCGTGGGTTTTATTCGACGCGGGAATAAAAATTCCTTCTTTTGCCCACATTTTTGGGATTCGATTGCTACTTTTTAGAAAAAATTGCAACGATTCCGGCGTTCATTCGCCACTTTTCCCGAAAAATCGGCAGGGCGGCCGCGCGGCGCTCCCTGAAATCCCCAGAAATGGCCCTTGACGCATTTCCCGGCCTATGACATAATGAAGCCGCGCCGAACCACGCGGCAGTCGTTCGCCCTGACCCTCCTGCACGGCTCACGCATGAATGAGAAATTGAGATTTGCAGAGGTAGGAGGTAGAAGGTAGGAGGTAGGAGGTTTTATATAGTCCTCCAAAGTGAACGAGGTCCGGTTTTCGTGTTTTTGTTTTTGCAAAATAAACCTCCTACCTCCTACTTCCTACCTCCTACCTTCATAAATCCCAATTTGCAGTTCATGCGCAATCCCCGGTTTTCCTTTAAAAACTGTTTCCTTTCCGGCGGAAATCGTGTATAATGAGATATCGCAGAAGCTTTCCATTGAACGGATGATACGCCCGTGAGGGGAGGAAAAGCCCATGGTTTCCCAGGCACAGGTGATGATCGTGCTTCGGCCCTGGCTGGGCGGGCCGCTGCTGGAGGCCCTGACGCCCACGGCGCGGGAGATCGCCGGGCGGCTGAACGGCTTTACCTTCGGGGGCAGCCGGGACGGCCTGGCCGGGGAGCTGGACAGCCTGCTGTTCCGCGCCGTTCGGCAGGCCACGGGCGGGAAAATGCTCATCCCTTTGGACGACGGCACCTGGGTGCGCTCCCGGCTGGAGGATTTCGCCGCCATGGCCGACGAGCTGATGCTGCTGCCCTTTCTGGAATTGCCCGTGGACGGAAAGCACCTGCAATGCCTGCGGGATTACGCCCTGCGCCATCCCAGCCTGTCCGCCCTGCGCGCCCTGTATACCCGCTTTGCCCCCCTCCAGACCGGGGAGGAGCTTGCCGCCATCGCGTCGGTGGCAAAAAGCTGCTATCCGGCGTTCCGGTGGAGGGAATGGCTGTAACGCAAAAAAGTGAAAAGTGGAGAGTGAAAAGTGAAAATAAAAAAATGCTGCCAATTGATTTTGAAGATCATGACAAATCTCCACTTTCCACTTTTCACTTTCCACTTTCGGTCAGATAAAACGTTCCTGATTTATCCTTCGATCGAGCAAAAACCTACTTCCAAGAAAAAGGATTTGATTTTTCCGTGAGCAAGATCATCTGCATCGCCAATCAGAAGGGCGGCGTGGGCAAAACCACCACCGCCGTGAATTTAGCGGCCTGCTTAGCCGAGGCGGGAAAGAAAACCCTGCTGGTGGATATGGATCCCCAGGGCAACGCCAGCAGCGGCTTGGGCGTGAAGGCCGGAAAGAAAACGGTGTATGAAGCGCTGTTGGGGGAATGCACCCTGGACAGCACGTTGGCGTCCACCCGACAGAATAAATTGTGGGTGGCCCCTTCGGATATCCGCCTGGCCGGGGCCGAGCTGGAATTAGCCAGCATGAGCCGCCGGGAATACCGCCTGCGGGCGGCGCTGGAACCTATCCGCGCCCAGTATGATTTCACCATCATCGACTGCCCGCCCTCCCTGGGTCTGCTCACGGTGAACGCCCTCACAGCCGCCCAGAGCATCCTGATCCCCATTCAGTGCGAATACTACGCTTTGGAAGGGGTCACCGCCCTGATGAACACCGTGCAGCGGGTGAAGCGGGGCCTGAACCCGGGGCTGGAAATCGAAGGCGTGCTGCTGACCATGCTGGACGGCCGCACCAATTTGGGCCTGCAGGTGGTGGCGGAGGTGAAAAAGCACTTCAAATCCCAAGTGTTCAAAACCACCGTGCCCCGCACCGTGCGCTTGGGCGAAGCCCCCAGCCACGGCCTGCCCATTCATATGTACGATCCCCGCAGCACCGGCACGGAAGCGTATATGGCGCTGTCGCAGGAAGTCATTAAGAAGAATAAGAATTTGAAATGATGCCGAGAGATACTTTGATTAGGTAGGAAGTAGGAGGTAGGAAGTAGGAAGTTTATATTGTTCATAAAGAAATCACGCGTCTTTATGGACAAAAAATACCTCCTACCTCCTACTTCCCACCTCCTACCTCCCCTATAATCTTAGGATGGAGTGGAATTGCCTTATGAAGAAGACCGGCCTGGGAAGGGGCCTGGACGCCCTGCTGCCCGAAAGCAGCGATCTGGAAAACACGGTAAGCATGATCGCCGTCACCGAGCTGGACCGGAACCCGGATCAGCCCCGGCGGGAATTTGACGAAGCCTCCCTCCAGGCGCTGGCGGATTCCATCAGGCAGGCGGGGGTGCTGCAGCCCCTGCTGGTGGTGGAAAAGAACGGGCGCTACCGCATCGTGGCGGGGGAACGCCGTTTCCGGGCCGCCCGCATGGCGGGGCTGGACGCGGTGCCCTGCATCGTGCGGGATTTCACCCCCGCCGAGCAGATGGAAGCCGCCCTGATCGAAAACCTGCAGCGGGAGGATTTGAACCCCATTGAGGAAGCCGCCGCCATGAAGCAGTTCATGGAGTCCTGCGGCTACACCCAGGAGCAGGCGGCGAAAAAATTGGGCAAATCCCGCCCCGCCGTGGCCAACAGCCTGCGGCTGCTGACCCTGCCGGAAACCGTGCGGCAGGACGTGATCGCGGGCCGCATCAGCGCGGGCCACGCCCGGGTGCTGGCGGGCATCGAGGATGAAAAACGTCAGGTGGCCCTGGCCCAGCTGGTGATTTTGGAGGGCCTCAGTGTCCGCGCCCTGGAAAAGCTGGCCGCCCAGCCGGAAGCCAGCCTGCCCAAGCCCAAGCCCGCCCCCCGGCCCCTGCCCCTGGAATTGCAGGATATGGAAAGCCGCATGCGGGAGACCTTCGGCCTGCGCACCGTGTTCAAGGGCAACCGCAAGCACGGAAGAATCATTCTGCAATACGAAAGCGAAGACGATTTGGAGAGATTGTATCAATGCTTGGAACGGCTGGAAAAGCTGTAAAACGGCTGGCGCCCCTGGCGCTGATCTTAGCGTTGCTCACCGTCCCCTTGGGGGGCCTGTGCGAGCTGGACGAGGAAACGGCCGCGGCGGCGGACGCCTATTTTCTGCGCCTGTTTACCCGGTCGGAGGCCATCGGCGGGGGCGTGATCGTGAGCCGGGACGGGGAAACGCTGTACGAATACTATTACGGCGCGGACGCCAAGTATAACGGCCGGCCCGTGGACGGGGACACGGTGTTCAAGGTGGCCTCCCTGACCAAAATGATCACCGCCGTGGGCGTGATGCGGCTCGTGGAGGAAGGCAAAATCGGCCTGGACGCGCCCCTCACCTACGGCGCCGAGGGCGCGCACATCCGCAATCCCCGCTATCCCGACGCGCCCGTCACCCTGCGCCAGGCCATGAACCACACCTCCTCCCTGCTGGGCGACGCGCCTTACGCCACCGCTCCCGCGTGGGAAAAGATCACCCTGGATCAGAACCGCTATTTTGACAAGTATGAACCCGGCACGCATTACGAATACGCCAACCTGAACGGCGGCATCATGGGCAGCGCCATCGAGCGGGCCTCCGGCCAAAGCCTGAACGCCTATATGCGCGACGCCGTTTTCGCCCCCCTGGGCATCAATGCCGCTTACGCCGCTCACCTGCTGCCCGATCCCGAACCGCTGTCCCGCACCTATACCCAGGAGGGCGAGGTGTACATGAAGGCGGAAAAATACTTGGAGGAGGATCAGGCGTTCTACGAGGACACCTGCGACCCGGACAGCCATTACCGCACCTCCGTGGGCAGCCTGTACATCAGCCTGTCCGGCATGGCGAAAATCGGCGAGGTGCTGGCCTGCGGCGGCGCGGCCGACGGCGTGCGCCTGCTTTCGCCCCAGGCGGCGGCGGAAATGCGGGCCGATCAGCGCACCGTGCGGGGATCCACCGTCACCGGGGAAAGCCCCTACGGCTTGGGCGTGTACCGCTTTACCGCTTCCGACGGCCGCACCTGGTACGGCCATCAGGGCCGCTGGGTGGGCATGCTGACCGATCTGTTCGTGGAGCCGGATTCCCGCACCGCCGTGGCCCTGGTGATGAACGGCGTGGGCCGCAGCGGCAGCGGCGAACTGGACGCCAAGGCCGAACGCATCCTCCTGCGGGTGGGGGAATGGCTGGATGGCGGAACGGAGATCGACGGCCCCGGCAGCTTCGTGGTGGATGAAGACCTGCCGTAAATAGACCCGCGAAAGGGAAAATCGTCCTTTGTTAGCACTCTATTTTATCGAGTGCTAATTTTTTGTTGCATTTTGGCTGGAACCGTGCTATAATGGCGGCGAACGCGGGGAAGGGCGGTTTTTCGCCGTCCCAAACCCGCCGGAAAACCTGAACGGAGGCAAGAAAAACTATGGAAACGAAAGGCAATATTTCCATTCACGCGCAAAACATTATGCCGGTGATCAAGCGCTGGCTGTATTCCGATAAGGACATTTTCATCCGCGAAATGGTCAGCAATGGCTGCGACGCAATCACCAAGTATAAGATGCTGAAAGGCGAAACCGACGAGGACCTGAGGGTGACCGTCACCGTGGACAAGGAAGCGGGCGAGCTGCGCTTCACCGACAACGGCATCGGCATGACCGCCGAGGAAGTGGAAAAGTACATCAATCAGGTGGCCTTCTCCAGCGCCGAGGAGTTTTTGAAGAACTACACCGGGGACGATAAGGGCGGCATCATCGGCCACTTCGGCCTGGGCTTCTATTCCGCCTTCATGGCCGCCGACAAGGTGACCATCGACACGCTGTCTTACCAGGACGGCGCCGCCCCCGTGCTGTGGGAGAGCGAGGACGGCATGGCCTTCTCCATGCGGGACGGCGGGCGCACTGAGCGCGGCACCACCATCATCCTGCACATCATGGAGGACGAAAAGGAATTCTTAGACGGCTACCGGGTGCGCGGGGTGCTGGACCGCTACTGCGGCTACATGAACACGCCCATTTACCTGCAAGACCTGAGCAAGGAAGAAACCAAGAAGGACCCCGACGAACCCACCGGCACGGAGGAAGAAGAAAAGGCCAAGGAAGAAAAACCCATCAACGACACCCATCCCCTGTGGCTGAAAAACCCCAAGGACTGCACCGAAGCGGAATACAAGGAAACCTACCAGAAGCTGTTCCACACCTTCGAGGATCCGCTGTTCTGGGTACACCTGAACGTGGACTACCCCTTCAACCTGAAAGGCATCCTGTACTTCCCCCGCATCAAGAAGGATTTCGGCGGCCAGGAGGGCGAAATCAAGCTGTTCAACCGTCAGGTGTTCGTGGCGGACAACATCAAGGAAGTCATTCCCGAGTTTTTGATGCTCCTGAAAGGCGTCATCGACTGCCCCGACCTGCCCCTGAACGTTTCCCGTTCCTTCCTGCAAAACGACGGGTGCGTGAAGAAGCTCTCCGCCCACATCACCAAGAAGGTGGCGGACAAGCTGAACGGCCTGTTCAACACCGAGCGCAAGCAGTACGAAACCTACTGGGACGACATTCATCCCTTCGTGAAATACGGCTGCGTGCGGGACGCCAAATTCTATGATATGGTCAAGGGCAGCCTGCTCTTCAAAACCACGGCGGGCGAATATCTGACCTTGGACGAATACAAATCCCGCAACGAGGGCAAAGCTGAAAAGAAGGTGTACTACACCACCGAACAGAACCGTCAGGCGGCCGCCGTGGCCCTCTACACCGAAAAGGGCATCGACGTGGCTGTGATGGACACCCTGATCGACATGAACTTCATGAGCTTCATGGAATTCGGCGGCGGCAACGACGGATTGCAGTTCGTCCGCGTGGACGCCGACGTGTCCGGCCTCACCGAAGAAAGCGAAGAGGGCAAGGACATCGACCAGGCCGCCATGGAAAAACTGTTCCGGGACGCTCTGGGCGACAAGGAATTGACCGTGAAGATCGAAGCCCTCTCCGACCACACCCTGCCCGTGGTGCTGACGGAAGAAGAACAGGTGCGCCGCTACAAGGAAATGAGCGCCATGTACGGCCAGGACTTCGGCTTCCCCAGCAAGTACACCCTGGTGCTGAACCGCCTCTGCCCCACCATCCGCGCCCTGGCCGCCATGGAAGAAGGCGACGTGACCACCCTGCTCTGCAAGCAGCTCTTTGACCTGGCCCGTCTCTCCTCCCGCCCCCTGGAAGCGGAAGACCTGAAATCCTTCATCGCCCGCAGCAACGAGCTGGTGGCCCAGTTGGCGGAAAAGGCGTAAGGGGAAGACGGCGGGGCTTTGCCCCGCACCCCACCAGGGGCATGATGCCCCTGGACCCCTCTCCTGCGGAATAAGCGTGATGTGACGAACAAGCAACCTTCCGCTGCTGCTTAAAGAGAACAACCCGGCTTAACGACCTTGTGCTTCTGGCCCGGCCGCCTTTGGCGGCCAACCCGGATGCGCAGCATCCGGGGAAAGCCGAGGAAATATCCCAGGGGAAAGCTCGCTTTCGCCCTGGGATTTTCCCGGCTTTCTTGGGCCAGAAGCCTTCTAACTTTCGTATCTCCCAGCGACAGGCGGAAGTTGTCTGTTTCTACCAACCAAGTCTTTTCGCCTATTGGTGTCCAGAGGTCGAAGACCTTTGGTCGGGGGCTTGGGGGACGAACCGCCGATGACCGCCTGCGGCGGGAATTTCATCGGCGGTGAGATCATCCGAAACAAGCAATGTCCGCATGAAGCGGACTTGCGCCGATTGAGGATGCGGACAAGAGTCCCCAACGTTTCCCTACAAAACCGGCTAAATGTTGTTGACAAATCCCGTATCTCTGTTACAATGAAGCTCCATGGAATATTTTGAAGGGAAGAAACAGCAATGAGCGAATGCACCCATGACTGCTCCTCCTGCGGGGCGAACTGCCCCAGTCGGGACAAGCAAAGCCTGATCGAAAAGCCCCACGCGGGCACGAACATCAAAAAGGTCATTGCCGTGATGAGCGGCAAGGGCGGCGTAGGCAAATCCCTGGTAACGGCGCTGCTGGCCGTGCTGGCCCAGCGGGCGGGCTGCAAGACCGCCATTTTGGACGCCGACGTGACCGGCCCCTCCATTCCCAAGGCCTTCGGCATCAAGGACCCGGCCATGGGCAACGAGGAAGGCATTCTGCCGGCGCAAAGCCGCACGGGCATCAAGCTGATGAGCGTGAACCTGCTGCTGGAGGAGGAAACCGCCCCCGTTGTGTGGCGCGGCCCCGTCATCGCGGGCACCGTGAAGCAATTCTGGACCGACGTGCTGTGGGGCGACATCGACGTGATGTTCATCGACATGCCTCCGGGAACCGGCGACGTGCCGCTGACCGTGTTCCAGTCCGTGCCGGTGGACGGCGCGGTGGTGGTTTCCACCCCCCAGGCGCTGGTGGGCATGATCGTGGAAAAGGCCATGAACATGGCGAACATGATGAACATTCCCGTGAAGGGCATCGTGGAAAACATGAGCTACGCCCTGTGCCCCGACTGCGGCAAGCACGTGGCCGTGTTCGGCGAAAGCCATGCCGACGAAATCGCGGAGCGCTTCGGCACCGAGGTGCTGGGCAAGCTGCCCATCAACCAGAAGCTGGCCGCCGCCTGCGACGCCGGGCTGATCGAGCTGTTCGAGGGCGATTGGCTCAACGACGCCATCACCAAAATTCTTGCGTAAGCATATACTGCCGCCGTCCGGATGCGCCGGGCGGCGTTTTTTCCTTATTTCTAATGGTTTTCTAATGCGGCTCACAGTTGAAATGGCCTTGTGATTGTGGTATACTGAACGCGCTCAAAAGCGGTGGGACGCCGCTTTCAGCGGAGAAAATGTATGATTCAGCGGAATCGGCTTGCGTTTCCTCCCTGACTTTGCTATGATTTTTCCGCACCAAACGGAAGGGGGAAAAGATGATGAAGAAAAACAACAATTCCAAGGCATTCGTGATCGCCTGCCTGACCATCGGCGCGGTGGTAGCGCTGTTTTCCCTGATCTTTAAGCTGTACCGCTGGCAGCATTATCTGATCGCGGCGGGCGTGGCCCTGCTGGCCGGGCGCATCGTGTATATTATGGCCCAGGGGCTGGACACCTCCAAGCACGCTCCCGAACAGCAGCCCATTCCCAAGACCGGGGACGCGGCGGTGGACACCCTGGTGGACAAGGGCCAGGAAATGCTGGCGCAGATCCGGAAGGAAAACGACCTGATCCCCGACGCGGAGCTGTCCACCCAGATGGATCAGCTGGAGGACGTGGCCAACCGCATCTTCCGCACCGTGGCCGAAAAGCCCGACAAAGCGCCCCAGATTCGCCGCTTCATGGATTATTATATGCCCACCACCCTGAAAATGCTGGAGGGCTACCGCAAAATGGACGAGCGCCAGGTAAAGGGCCAGGAAGCCCAGGCCACCCGTGCCCAGATTCGGGAAGCCATGGACACCGTGCTCAAAGCCTTCGACAAACAGCTGAACGCCCTGTATCAGGACGATATGCTGGACCTGTCCACCGACATCGACGTGATGGAAACTATGCTGCGGCAGGACGGCCTGATCGATTCCGGCATGAAGAAGCAGCAGGCAACCGCGCAGGCACAGCAAACCGCCCAGGCGCAGGCCCAGCAGCGGACGTAAAGAGTGGCGCATAGAGTGGAGAGTTGAGATAGCACAGTCTGTTTTCTGTGAACGCTTTTCAATAGACCATATAAATCTCAACTCTCAACTCCCAACGCTCAACTCTCCTTTGTACCCGAATGTAAATTTTCTACATATAGATAGCGGAAAGGAGCCTCCCCATGACTGAAAACAACTTTGCCGAAGCCCAGCAGCACAGCGCCCCCGTCCTGACCCTGCACCCCGAGCAGGAAGCCCGGCAGACCGTGGAAAAGGCCGTGGACATGCTGGAGGATCTGAAAAACGCCCCCGCGGCCCCGGACGCCAAGGAAGCGGTGGCGGCCCTGGATTCTTCTCTCACCGACGAGGAAAAGATCCAGGTGGCGGCGTTCTCGAAGACCATCGATCTGACCAACCCGGATCATGTGATGCTCTACGGCGCGGACGCCCAGAAGAAGATTTCCGGCTTCGCGGACACCGTGCTTTCCAACGTGAAAACCGGCGATACCGGCGAAGTGGGCGATATCCTGACCAAGCTGATCACCGAGCTCAAGGGCTTCAACGCCGCCGGGGAAAAGCCCAAGGGCATCAAGAGCCTGTTCTTCGGCGCGAAGCAGCAGATCGCCTCCATCCAGGCCAAGTACGAGGACGTGTCCAAGAACGTGGAGGGCATCGCTGGCAACCTGGAAAACCACCAGGTGCAATTGCTCAAGGATGTGGCCATGTTCAATAAGCTCTACGATATGAACCTGCAATACTTCCACGAGCTGACCATGTACATCGTGGCGGGCGAACAGCGGCTGCAGGAGGTGCGGGACACCGATTTGAAGCGCCTCCAGGATATGGCCGCCGCCAGCGGCGACGCCATGGACGCCCAGAAGGCCAACGACCTGGCCGCCCAGTGCGACCGGTTTGAAAAGAAGCTGCACGACTTAAAGCTCACCCGCCAAATCTCCATGCAGATGGCGCCCCAGATCCGCCTGCTGCAAAACAACAATTCCCTGCTGGTGGAGCGCATCCAGTCCACGCTGGTGAACACCCTGCCCCTGTGGAAAAATCAGATGGTGCTGGCCCTGGGCCTGCACCACAGCCAGCAGGCCATGCAGGCCCAGCGCGCCGTGACCGATATGACCAACCAGCTGCTCAAAAAGAACGCCGAGACCCTGAAAATGGGCACCATTGAAACGGCCAAGGAATCCGAGCGCGGCATCATTGATCTGGAAACCCTGGTGCAGACCAACCAGAACCTGATCGATACCATCAACGAGGTTAGCCGCATTCAGGCGGAAGGCCGCCAGAAGCGCGCCGAGGCCGAGAAGACCCTGGCCCATATGGAAAAGGAACTCAAAGAGAAGCTTTTAACGATGTAACCTATGTAAAAGGGGGGCCGATGAACCGATGAAACTGAAAACGGGTTGGGCCATTGTGATCATGGTGATCCTGATCGTGGGCGGCGTGATCCTTGGCGCGTATCGCGGCTGGAATGACGAGCGGGCGCTGGTGAACGAGACC
>JAFSNT010000094.1 GCA_017443295.1 Clostridia bacterium | reverse complement strand
GGTATGCGCGAATGGCGTCTTCGATGTTCATGGATTTTCCTCCTCGCGTTCCAGCGAAAATTCGATTTCGGCAAGCCGGTCGGTGATGGCGTTCACATTCCCGGTCTCTTTGAAGCCCATGCGGCGGTAGAGCCTGGCCGCACCGTCGTTGTTCTCCAATATCCAGAGCGTGGGCACGTCCGGACAAAGACTTATGGCGAATTTCAGCAATTCGGTGCCATATCCTTTGTTTTGCATTTCTGGAAGGATATACAGGTCTTCGATCAGACTGCCGGTGACGGATACGACGCCCATGGGACGATTCTTTACCAGCATATAGACTTTGCTTCCTTTGTCCATCTTTCCGCGCAGATATTCCCGCTGGTGTTCCGGCGTGTGCAGGGCGATAAAATCCGGGGAACAGAAGGAACGGTGGGAATCCTGCCAGGAGGCGGAATGAATGGCTGCTGCCTGAAAAATGTTGGTTTCATCCACAGGAACGATCATGGATTTCCCTCTTTTCCGAAAAGAACAGGAGGGGGGCTTCTTCGAGTAAGCCTCCCTCTTGCATTATCTTTGAATAATTGTAACTTTCCAGTGGACGGGTAGTAGTTTTTTTCGTTGTTCTCCCACGACCGAACAGATACGAAAAATTTTTCTTTTTGAGGGTCCAGGGGGATCATCCCCCTGGTCGGGGTCTGGGGCGGATAGCCCCAGCGTTCTCCTCCATCAGAACTCGGCGCTGCCGGTAGTGCGGGGGAAGGGCAGCACGTCGCGGATGTTGGAAACGCCGGTCAGGTACATGATGAGGCGCTCGAAGCCTAAGCCGAAACCGGCGTGGGGGGTGGTGCCGAACTTGCGCAGCTCCAAATACCACCAATAGGAATCCATGTCCAGGCCCAATTCCTTGATGCGGGCTTCCAGCACGTCGAGGCGTTCCTCGCGCTGGCTGCCGCCGATGAGCTCGCCGATGCCGGGCACCAGGATGTCCACGGCGGCCACGGTCTTGCCGTCGTCGTTCTGGCGCATGTAGAAAGCCTTGATTTCCTTGGGATAGTTGTAGACGCAGACGGGGCAGCCGAAGTGTTCTTCGGCCAAGAAGCGCTCGTGTTCGGTCTGGATGTCCATGCCCCAATGGACGGGATATTCAAACTGCTTGTCGGCTTTTTGCAGGATGTCGATGGCGTCGGTGTAGCTGCACCGGGCAAACTTGCTGTTCACCACATGCTGTAAACGTTCGATCAGGCCCTTGTCCACGAAGGCGTTGAGGAATTCCATTTCCTCGGGGGCCTTGGCCAGCACGTCGGCAATGACGTACTTGAGCATGTCTTCCGCCAGTTCCATATCGTCTTCCAGGTCGGCGAAGGCGATTTCCGGCTCGATCATCCAGAATTCCGCCGCGTGGCGGGGGGTGTAGGATTTTTCGGCGCGGAAGGTGGGGCCGAAGGTGTAAACGTTGCGGAAGGCCTGGGCGAAGCATTCCACGTTGAGCTGGCCGGACACGGTCAGGTTGGCGGGCTTGCCGAAGAAATCTTCCTTGTTGTTCACCTTGCCCGTTTCGTCCTTGGGCAGGTTGTTGAGGTCCAGGGTGGTCACCCGGAACATTTCGCCAGCGCCCTCGGCGTCGGAGGTGGTGATGAGGGGGGTGTGAACGTAAACGAAAGCGCGCTCCGCGAAGAAGGCGTGAATGGCCTGGGCGGCGATGGAGCGAATGCGGAAGACGGCGCTGAACAGGTTGGTGCGGGGGCGCAGGTGGGCCTGGGTGCGCAGGTATTCCACGGTGTGGCGCTTCTTCTGCATGGGATAGGAAGGATCGCAGGGGCCGACGACGGAGACCTTCTGCGCCTTGATTTCAAAGGGCTGCTGGGCGCCGGGGGTGAGGGCCAGGAGGCCGGTGACCTCGATGGCGCTGCCCAGGGTGGTTTTCACCACGTCGGCAAAGTTGCTCAGGTTCTGCTCGCAGACGATCTGCACGGGCTTAAAGAAGGTGCCGTCGTTGAGGGCGATAAAGGCGAAGGCTTTGCTGTCGCGCACCGTGCGCACCCAGCCGGATACGGTCACTTCCGCCTGATCGGCGGGCGTTTCCCGGAACAGCTGGCGAACGGAATATTTCATGGTGGGATTCCTCCTACAAAACTTTATTCTTTGCTTCACTGGCAATCAAGCAGGAAAATGAATACAAGAAAAATCCAGAAATGCTTTTCGGGAAGGGGGTCTGGGGGAAACCCGCTCTTGGCACAAAAGCAGGTTTCCCCCAGAATTCTCCTCTCTCGTCCTTACCTCCCCAGCATTGCCGCGCCGATGATGCCGGCTTCGTTGCCGAGGCGGGCGAGCACCACGTTAGCGATGGGCAGGGGTTCGCCCATCTGGTGGCGGGGGATGAGGGCGTTGACGGCGTCCAGCAGGAAGTCGCCCGCGTAGCTTAAGCCCCCGCCCAGCACCACGATTTCGGGGTCAAAGGCCCAGATGAGGTTATTGACGGCCATGGCCAGATAGCGGGCGAAGGAATTGAATACCCGGAGGGCGGGCGCATCACCTTCCTTCGCGGCGTCAATGACCAGCTTGGCATTGATTTTTTCTATATTGCCTCCCGCCTTTTGCAGGATGGAGGTTTCGGGGAAGTTGCGGCAGGCCTGCTTGGCCTCGCGGATGAGGGCGGTGCCGGAGCAATAGCGCTCCACGCAGCCGCTTTTGCCGCAGGTACAGGGCACGCCGTCGGGGACCAAAATCATATGCCCCATTTCACCGGCCCGTCCGTGGGCGCCTGCCCAGGGCTTGCCGCCCATGACGATGCCGCCGCCCACGCCGGTGCCTAAGGTGAGCAGAATGCTGCTTTTGCAGCCCGCGCTGGCCCCGGCGACGCTTTCGGCCAGAGCGGCCGCGTTGGCGTCGTTATCAATGAAAATGGGCTTGTCAATGTACTTTTTCATTTCCGCCCGCAGGGGCACGTTGACCCAGCCCAAATTGGTGCAGTTGTAGACCACGCCGGTATCGGCGAAGGCCACGCCGGGAATGCCGATGCCGACGGCTTTCACGTCGTCCATGGTGAGGCGGGCTTTGGCGACAGCCCGTTTCACCAGCTCCGCCATGTCGCGGACGATGGCCTGATAGGGCCTGTCCGCCAATGTTTTGGCCCCGGTTTCGGCCAGGATGGAACCGGCTTCGCTGACCACGCCCACGGCAATATTGGTGCCGCCCAAGTCGATGCCTACATATACCATAGCCGAGACCTCCTTATTTGCCCATGGAGTTCATCATCATTTCGTTCAGCCGCCGGTCCAGCTCCTGGGCGGCGGAATAGCCGTTCTGCTTGAGGGAATGGTTCCGGGCGGCCACCTCGATGACCACGGCCACGTTGCGGCCGGGGCGCACGGGCAGGACCAGCTGAGGCACGCGCACGTCCATGATGGTGGTGAAATCCTCGGCCAGGCCCAGGCGGTCGTAGGCTTTCTTTTCTTTCCAGGCCTCCAGGTGGATCACCATGTCGATGGTCTTGCTGTTGAGCACGGCGCTGATGCCGTACATGGCCTTGATGTCGATGATGCCGATGCCGCGAATTTCCATAAAATGCCGCACCGTTTCCGGCGATTCGCCGATCAGGCGGTTTTCGGTCACGCGGCACACGTCCACCACGTCGTCCGCCACCAGCTGATGGCCGCGGCGCACCAATTCCAGGGCCGCTTCGCTTTTGCCCACGCCGCTTTCGCCGGTGATCAGCACGCCCATGCCGTACACGTCCACCAGCACGCCGTGGAGGGTGGCGCGGGGGGCCAGACAGCGGTTCAGGTAATTCATGGTCAGGGCCACGAAGCGGGTGGTGTATTCCTCCGTGCTGAGCAGGGGCACCTGATGGGCGGTGGCCAGCTCCAGCATATCGTCCGGGGGCGTCATGCCACGGCAGATGATGGCGCAAGGGATCATCTTATGCGAAAAGAACGCGTCCAGCCGTTCCCTGCGCACGTCGTCGGACAGGGATTCCAGATAGGTCATTTCCGTCAGGCCCACCACCTGGGGCCAGTCGGCGCGGAAATGGTCGTAAAAGCCCACGAACTGCAGGCCCGGCCGGTTCAGTTCGGCGGAATGAATGTCCCATTCCTCCTGATAGGTGGAATTGAGTACCCGCAGGTTCAGCTCCTTGATGAAATCCTTCGCCTTGATCATAAAAAGCCTCCAGCCGTTTCTGGTTTCCCTCGCTTATTATACGTTTCCCGGAAGAAAAAGTCAAACCCCGGCAATGTTTATTATGGGGCGGGCACGAAATCCTGCACCGCGCCGACGCCCTCCACGAAGGGGTTCAGCTTGCGGAGGTAACTGTCATCCCGGATGGCCTTGACCACCTTGTCCGCCGCGTCGCCGGTGACGGGCACGGGCTGATAATTGTTGTAATCCGCCGTGCCGGATACGTGGCAGGGGATGATGTTGAGCTGATGGCCCAGGTAGCGGCCGTTCTGATCGAAAGAAAGGGTAAACTGGGCGAGGAAGGCGTTCAGATTGATTTTGCCGTTATTGGGGCTTTTCTTCCGGGAAATCACCACGCTGGAATTGCCGCCGAAGGAGAAATTGCCTAAGCTCCACAGGGTACAGACGCCGTTCACGTCCCGCACTCCCTGAACGATGTGGGGATGATTGCCGATCACGATTTCCGCGCCGTAGCGGATCAGCTGATCCGCCATCTTTTCCTGGTTCTTGTCGTGGCGCGTGTCGTATTCCACGCCGCCGTGCATGCAGGCGATGACCAGACTGCAGCCCCCGTCTTTCAGGGCCTGAATCTGCTCCTTGACGACGGTGGGCATGCCGGGCGTCCACCAATCGGAAATGTAGATGGACACAAAGCCGATTTTCACGCCGTCCTTCTCAAAAATATCGGCATACGCTTCTTTCTCCGTGAAGGTGCCGAAGTAATGAATGTTGGCGTCCTTCAGGGTCTGGACGGTGGACTGGAGGCCGGAAATGCCGTAATCCATCATGTGGTTGTTGCCCAGGGAGCAGGCCTCGATGCTGGATTCGGTCAGGATGTTCACAAAATCCGTGGGGCCGCGGAAATGATAGTTGGAATCGGGCTTCAGGTCCGCGTCGTAGTTGTAAAAGGTGCCTTCCAGATTGATGACGGTGAGATCGTCCTGCTCAAAATACTGCTTCACCTTTTCAAAGGGATAGCCGTAGCCGTACTTTTTGATATAGGCTTCAAAGCCCGAATCCCGGCCCCGTTCCCGGGGATCGCAGCCCAGGGTGCAGTCGCCGGTGAAGGTGATCACGATTTGCGTGGCAGTCCCTTCGGGGACGGTGATGGTTTCGCCAAGAGCGGGCAGAGCGGCGCAGAGCAGCGCCAGCAGAACGAAAACGGAAACGATTCTGCGCATAAGACATTCTCCTGTATCAAGTATTCAGCCTTCCTCCGGCCAGGGGTAATGGGTTTGCTCCAGCTCCAGCCATTCGGCTTTGGCGTCGGTGAGGGCGGTGAGCTTTTGAGTCACGTCTTCCAAATCCTTAACGCGCACCAGCACCGTGGCCTCCACGGACGCGCCGAACTGGGTGTCCTCGATCAGCACCGGCAGGCTTTTCATGGCATGGCTCACCCGATCCCACAGGGGATAGGGCACGTCCAGCAGCAGCTTTTGAGACAGCTGCATGACGACCACCTGGGCGGCATCCAGAGCAATGACGCAGCCCTTGGTATAGGCCCGCACCAGGCCGCCCGCGCCTAACAGCACCCCGCCGAAATAGCGGGTAACGACCACGCAGCAATTCACCACGCCCCGGCTTTTGAGGACTTCCATCATGGGCAGGCCCGCCGTGCCGCCCGGCTCCCCGTCGTCGGAATACCGCATAACGCCGGCGTTTTCGCCGATGACGTAGGCGTAGCAGTTGTGGGTGGCGTCCCGGTGCTTTTCCCGGATGATTTTTAAAAAGGCAAGCGCCTCCTCCTCGCTTTGGCAGGGGGCGGCGTACCCGATGAAGCGGCTTTTGTTCACGATGAATTCATCGTGGGCGGATTGCTTTAATGTTTTGTAATCGCCGGGCAAGGTTGCGCTGCCTCCCGTTTCCATAGTACAAAAAAATTGACATTGCAATAAAGATTTGATAGAATTCAAACAGAAGGAGGAGCCTTCACCGGGGGCGCCAGGATCATTCGAGGCGTCAGGTGTTGATACTTGTCCTTCTTTTTTTGCCTTTCTTGGAAAGGGGGTCTGGGGGAAAACCATTCTTTGGGGGCCGAAGCGCCCGGACAATATGCCCACAGGCATATTGTCAGCGGAGGCCGGGTCGGAAGGCCCCGGGCAGCAAAGAATGGTTTTCCCCCAGAAAAATTATTTAAGCACCACGCGGCAGTAGTTCTTCTTGCCCTTGCGGAGCAGGATGCCGTCGGTAGGGATCATGTCGGGGGTGATGACCATGTCCACGTCGGTGACCTTGCTGTCGTTGATGGCGACGGCGTTCTGCTGCACCTGCTTGCGGGCGTCGCCCTTGGAGGTGCAGAGGCCGCAGAGGTTGAGGAGGGTGGTCAGGCGGTTGTCCTCGGCTATCTGCGCCTGCGTCCACTCATAGGTGGGTACGTCAGCCGCCGCGCCGCCGCCGAACAATGCCGCCGCGGCCAGCTGGGCTTTCTGGGCTTCTTCCTCGCCGTGAACCAGCTTGGTGCATTCAAAGGCCAGGACCTTCTTGGCCTCGTTGATGGCGCTGCCCTCTAAGGCGGAAAGGCGCTTCACCTCGTCCATGGGCAGGAAGGTGAGGAGGCTCAGGCACTTTTCCACGTCGGAATCGTCCACGTTGCGCCAGTACTGGTAGAAGTCGTAGGGAGAGCAGAGGTTGGCGTCCAGCCAGAGCGCGCCCTTTTCGGTCTTGCCCATCTTCTTGCCCTCGTGGTTCATGAGCAGCTTGAAGGTGCAGGCGAAGGCGGCTTCGCGCTCCTTGCGGCGGATCAGGTCGGCGCCCGCCAGCATGTTGCTCCACTGGTCGTCGCCGCCCATCTGCAAACGGCAATTGTATTTTTTGAACAATTGCAGGAAATCGTAGCT
>JAFSNT010000093.1 GCA_017443295.1 Clostridia bacterium | reverse complement strand
TTGGAGGTTGGAGGTTGGAGGTTTTATTATGTTCATCAAGAAGCGTGTCTTCATCCTTTTGCGGACTATATAAACTTCCTACCTCCTACCTCCTACTTCCTACCTGATTACAGGGTTTTACTTCAGTTCCCTGTGCGCTTCCGCCACCAGCGCGGAAATCTGTTCCGCATCGGGTACTTTTCCTTCGCCGGGGCGGATATCGGCCAGAAATTCGATGTTGCCCGCCGGGCCTTTGATGGGCGAAAAGGTGAGATTTTCGATGTGCCAGCCGAAGGACGGGGCGAACACGCAGATTTCCTCCAGCACCCGTTCATGGATTTCCTTTTCCCGCACCACGCCGTTTTTGCCCACCTGTCCCTTGCCCGCCTCGAACTGGGGCTTGATGAGGGTCAGGAACCGGCCCTTCTCCCCCATAATGGCGGCGGCCACCGGCAAAATCAGCCGGATGGAAATGAAGGACACGTCCATCACCGTAAGATCAGGGCGCAGGGGAAACTGCTCCAAAGTCAGCGTCCTCGCGTTGGTGCGCTCCATGACGGTAACGCGCGCGTCGTTGCGCAACCGCCAGTCCAGCTGGCCGTAGCCCACGTCGATGGCGTAGACGTGCTTTGCCCCGTGGCGCAGCAGCACGTCGGTAAAGCCGCCGGTGGCCGCGCCGATGTCCATGGCGACCGCGCCGGAAACGTCCGCCCCAAAGGCGGTAATGGCTTTTTCCAGCTTATGGCCGCCCCGGCTGGCGAATTGGTTCTGTTCGCCCCGCACATGCAGCGGCGCGTCCTCCTCCACCTGCTCGGAGGCTTTCAGCACCTTCTTTTCCCCCACGTATACCTGCCCGGCCATGATCAGGGCCTGGGCCTTTTCCCGGCTTTCCGCCATGCCCCGGACGGTCAGCCAAACGTCCGCCCGCTGCTTCATCCCTTCACCGCCTTTTTCACCTGTTCCGCGATGCTCTTATCGTCCAGGCCGTAGCGTTCCAGCAGCACGCACCGGCTGCCGTGGGGAATGAAGCTGTCCGGCAGGGCGATCATGGCCGCAGGGCCGGAAAAATGACGCCCCGCGCACCATGCTGCCACGGCCTGCCCGAAGCCGCCGGACGCGGCGCTTTCCTCCACCGTAATGATCGGGGCGCCGTTTTTACAAAATGCATTCAGCGTTTCTTCATCCAAAGGCCGCAGGGTGGAGGCGTTGACCACCGCCGTCTGAATCCCGTCCTTTTCCAGCAGATCGGCGGCGTTTAAGCACTCCCGCAGAATGGAGGAGGAAGCCATCAAGCAGGCGTCCTTTCCCTGCCGCAGGGTTTCCCATTTCCCGGGAATATAGCTTTTGTATTCCGGCGCGTTCATTTCCGGAATGCTCCGGGGATAGCGGATGGCCGCGGGGCCGTCCTGGGCCAGCGCCCACGCGATCATCCCCCGCATTTCTTCCTCACACCGGGGGCACAGCACGGTCATATTGGGCAGAGTGCGCAGCATGGACACGCCGTAAATGCCGTGGTGGGTGGATCCGTCCTCCGCGCCCAAGCCCGCCCGATCCATGAGGAAGCACACCGGCAGGCGCTGCAAGCACACGTCCTCCATCATCTGGTCGTAGGCCCGCTGCAAAAACGTTTCGTAAATCGCCACAAAGGGCCGCATCCCGGCGGCGGCCATCCCGGCGGCCATGGTGACGGCGTGCTCCTCGGCGATGCCCACGTCGTACAGCCGAGCGGGATACCGCTTGGCAAATTCCCCAAAGCCGGCGCTGTCCGTCATGGCGGCGGTCACAACGCAGATTTGGGGATTCTTTTCCGAAAGCTCCGTCACGAACGCCCCGGCGCGCTTGCCCACGGAGGGCCCTTCCGTGCCCCGGTTTTTGCCGTTTTCCAGCTCGAAGGGCGCAACGCCGTGGTATTTTTCCGGCCTTTCCTCCGCCTGGGTAAAGCCTAAGCCCTTTTTGGTGACCACATGCACCAGCACAGGCTCGTCGATTTCTAAGCAGCGGCGGAACACCCGCTCCATCCCGGCGATATCGTGGCCGTCGATGGGGCCGAAATACTGAAAGCCCAGGGCGGTAAAAAACCGATCCTTCACCAAAACGTTTCGCACGTGATCCTTCACGCGCTGGAATACGTTATGCAGGGGCATGCCCACCAGGGGGATGCGGCGAAGCGCTTCGGTCACGTTTTTCTTGGCCCCTAACCAGCCCCGGCTGACGCGCAGGCGGGTGAGCTGACGGGACAGCGCCCCCACGTTGCGGGAAATGGACATGCCGTTGTCGTTGAGCACCACCATCATGGGGATCTGGCTGCTGCCCGCGTCGTTCAGCGCTTCGTAGCACATGCCGCCGGTCATGGCCCCGTCCCCCACCACGGCCACGACCCGTCCGTTTTCCCCCTTCATATCCCGCGCCCGGGCCATGCCCAAAGCGGCGGAAATGGCGGTGGAAGCGTGGCCGGTATCGAAAGCGTCGTAGGGGCTTTCATCCCGCCGGGGAAAACCGCAGATGCCGTCCGTTGTCCGCAGGGTGGAAAAGCTCTCGCAGCGGCCCGTGAGGATTTTGTGGGTATAGCACTGGTGCCCCACGTCGAAAATCAGCTTGTCCTTCGGGCAGTCCAGCACGCGATGCAGGGCGATGGTCAGTTCCACCGCCCCCATGTTGGAAGCCAGATGGCCGCCGTTGAGCGCCACCGTGCGAATGATCTTTTCCCGGATTTCCTGAGCCAGCCCCTCCAGCTCGTTTTCGGTCATATCCTTGATCGCCGCTGGCGACGTAATTTCTGAAAGCTTCATGAAAGGTCCCCTTCCAGATTGTTGCCGAAAAAAATTATACCATATCCGACGCCAAAATGCAAAATTTTGTTGTATAATAAAAATCGACGAAGGGGTGAGCGCCATGCGGGATCGGGAAATCGAGAACATCGGGAACGAATACCAAATCGACGGCGTTCCCTATCTGGCCCTGGAGGAACCGGATTTGCGCTGGCTGCGCCCCTACGGCACGGTGTTCCGGGTGATGGACAGGCAGTATTCCGGCAGCCTGTGCTTCGGGGTGGAGGGGCGCTTTGGCAGGCTGTTCGTCAAATACGCCGGGGCGAAGACGGTGAATTACCGGGGGAAGCCCCAGAACGCCGTGGCGGCGCTGAAGGAGGCCATGCCCCTGTACGACCGGGAGCATCCCGCCCTGACCAAGCTGCTGGCCCACGGCCCGGCGGGAGACGGCTACGCCGCCATTTTCGCCTGGCGGGACGCCCTGCCCCTCTCTGCCGCCCACGGCCCAAACGCCATGAGCCGCATGCGGCGGCTGCCCCTGGAGCAATCCCTGCGCATGCTGGACAGCGTGTTCGATCTGCATTTGAGCCTGGCCGAGGACGGCATCGTGGCCGTGGGCTTTTCCGACGCCCACGTGCTGATCGACTTTGACCGGGGAGAAGCCATCGTGTGCGATATCGACCGCTACCGCTTCAAGCCCGTCTACAGCGAGCTGGGCCGCACGCTGGGTTCTTCCCGCTTCCTGGCCCCGGAGGAATACCGGCTGGGCGCGGTGCTGGACGAAACCACCACGGTGTACGGCATGGCCGCCCTGGCCTTCGCCGTTTACAGCGTGCGGGGCAACCGCAGCCGTCAGGCCTGGATCGCTCCCGGCCGCCTGTGGGAGGTGGCCCGCAAGGCCGTGTCCGAAGACAAGGCCGACCGCTACCCCTCCATGCGGGCGTTTTTGGACGCCTGGCGGGAAGCGGTGGGACGATGCAATCTTTAGTCATAGGATATGAAAAAATAAAACCGAAGTAGGAGGTAGAAGGTAGGAGGTAGGAGGTTTAATCTTGTCCGAAAATAACGCAAATGGTTCTATTTCCAAGCTATATAAAACCTCCTACCTCCTACTTCCTACCTCCTACCTTTTATCTCAACACGTACAAATAATGGGAGAAATGAAATATGCCAATGGACGGCCTGACCCTGGGCTTTATGGCCCGGGAACTCAAGGAAACGCTGAACGGCGGGAAAATCGAAAAGGTGAACCAGCCCGAAAAGGATATGCTGGTGCTTTTGATCCACGCCCAGGGGAAAAACCATAAGCTGCTTTTGTCCGCCGCGCCCTCCTTCGCAAGGGCGCATTTGACGAACGCTGCCTACCAGAACCCCGCCGACGCGCCCATGTTCTGCATGCTCATGCGCAAGCATTTGCAGGCGGGGCGCGTCACCGGACTGGAACAGCTCGGCGGCGACCGGGTGCTGAAAATCACCGTGGAAAGCAAGGACGAACTGGGCGACACCGCGCCCCGGGAACTCTATTTAGAATTGATGGGCCGCCACAGCAACCTGACCCTGGTGAAGGACGGCCGCATCATCGACGCCATCCGCCACGTGTCCGGAGACATGAGCCGGGTGCGCCAGGCCCTGCCGGGGCTGCCCTTCGTGCCGCCTCCCGTCCAGGACAAGATCGACCCGGCGGAGCTGACCGAAGAAGCGCTGACGGAAAAGCTGGCCGCTCTGTCCGGCCCCCTGGACAAGGCCCTGGCCGCGTCCATCCGGGGCCTTTCCCCCGTGGCCGCCCGGGAAATCGCTTTCCGCGCCACGGGCCTGCACCGGACGGAGCTGGCCGATTTGAACATTCCCGCCCTGACCCAGGTGGTTTGCGCCTTCTTCCGGAAAATGCCGGAAATCGCCCGGCCCACGGCCCAGATGGGGCCGGACGGACTCATGGCGGACGTGCTGCCCTTCCCCTATTTGAGCCTGAACCCCGATCTGCAAAAGCCCTATCCCACCCTGTCCGCCGCTCTGGACGCGTTCTATTTCGGCCGCGACCGGCGGGATCGGATGAACCAGAAAAGCCAATCCTTGAAGCGCCTGATCAAAACCCATTTGGAGCGGGACGAAAAGAAGCTGGCCCTCCAGGAGGAAGAACTCACCGCCAGCGCCAAGATGGAGGAATACCGCATCGCGGGCGAATTGCTCACCGCCCAAGGCTATCTGGTGCCCAGGGGCGCGGAAACGATCGAGCTTCCCAATTTCTACGACCCCAGCGGCGGCACGGTGGAAATCGCCCTCGACGTGGCCCTGACCCCCGCCCAGAACGCCCAGAAGTATTTCAAGCGCTACCGCAAGGCCCGGGTGGCCCAGGATTTGGCGAATGAGCAGAAGGAAAAGACCCTGAAAGAAATAACGCTGCTGGAGCAGGCCCTTTTCGACTTGGAGGAAAGTGAAACCGAGCAGGACATGGCCGACGTGCGCAAAGCCCTGGAGGACGGGGGCATCGTCAAGCCCGCCTCCGCCGGCGCCGGAAAGGGCGGCAAAAAGAAGCCGAAGCCGCCGAAAAAACCGGAAAGCGCGCCCCTGCGCTTTGAGGCCCCGGACGGCACGGAGATCATCGTGGGCAAAAACAGCGCCCAGAACGACCGGGTCACGGGCGCGGCCCGGGGAAACGACACTTGGCTCCACGCCAAGGATATGCCCGGCTCCCACGTGATCGTGAAAGCCGAGCATCCCGCCCCCGAAACCTTAGGGATGGCCCTGCGCCTGGCCGCCTGGTATTCCCGGGGCAAGGGCGCGGCGGTGCCCGTGGATTACACCCTGCGCAAAAACGTGAAAAAGCCCGGCGGCTCCCCCGCGGGCTTCGTGATCTATACTAACCAGAAAACCGTCATGGTTTCCACCACGGAAGGCGAAATTGCAACTATGAAAAAACTTTGATTCCGGACGGCAAAAAACGAAAAGTGGAAAGTGAAAAGTGAAAAGTGGAAATATGGATAGTCAGCGCCTTACCAGACGGCATTTTTTGCTGACTATATAAAATTCCACTTTTCACTTTCCACTTTTCACTTTATTCTTTTGTGCTTTCCTCTTTGGGCCGCTGAATATAGCTGTACCGTGCGTTCAGCCAGGGCGCGCCGTCGTACAGGCCGTAGGCGTCCGCGAAAACGCGGTACACGGAATCCACCATCCAGGTATCGTAGGTGTTGTTGGTCAGCAGCAGCTTGCGGCCTGAGCCGTCGCTCAGCTCCATCACCCCCATTTGCGGATTCTTGGAAACGATCTCCACGATGGTGCCGTCGCACTGGTAGATTTGGGTGTTCAAAATGCGCTTTTCCGCGTTGTTCAGGTAATCGGTGTACTGATCCTTCATGCTCCACGCCTTGCGGGTGTACACGTCGGCCACGGGCACGTAATACACGTCGTGTTCCACGATGCTGGGGTTGCAGCCCGCCGATGTCGCTTCGATGACGATGGTGTTGGTGCCGATCTTGTTGAACACTGCCTCGAAAGAGAAAATGCCCTTGGTTTCCAGCTCCGTAGTATCCAGATTCTGATAAGGAGATTTGATGTCGATGTTGGCCCAGGAGACCGTGTTGCCGGTGATCTTCATGGTCTGGGAGGAATAACGGGTGGCGATATCCGCCGCCAGATCCAGGCGGATATCCTGCTTCGGTCTGGTGATGACGAGGGTCTCCTTTTTCTCACGGCAGTACTGGGCGCGGGCGGTGATGACAAAGGGATTGTCGCCGGGGGAAATCTGGGCCTGGAAGGTCAGCAGTCCGTCACTGTTCACCAGGGGGGTGTAGTCCTCCTGGTTGACGGTGACCGTGCTGCCTTTCCGCACGCGCACCTGAATTTCGTACAGCTGCCGGTAGGTAGTGGTGGCGAGGGCGACCGGCGTGATCAGCTCCAGGACGGATTCGGGCACCTCCACCTCGAAGGTGATTTGCTCCATCCGCTTTCTCTCCCCCGCGGCGGTGACCAGATAGGGCGTCAGGGTGGCGGTCACGGATTCTTCCTCGATGTTTTCCAAATGCTCGTACCATTTATAATTCGCCACCTCGATGGTGGCGTAGCCGCCGGACACGGGATAGGAATTTTTCAGCTCCGTGATCCAGTAGGATTGGCCGTCCTCCCCCGGCAAAAGAATGACCTGGGCGGCCATATCGTTGAGAATGGACGGGGTGATGATGACGTTTTCCTTCAGGGAGGTGGCGTGCCTGCGCTCTTCGTAAGGCTTGTACACGTATTCATAGCCCGCCGCCCCCAAGGCCGCGATCACCAGCAGCACGGCGATGATCTTGCCGAAGCGCCGCAGGAAGCCGTGGCGGTATATTTTGATCCGCTTGCCGCGCCGCCCGCCTTTCCCGCTCTGCACGTAGCCCGCGGCCGGTTCGGGCATGATTTCCTCGTCGTAGCCGATCACCCGCCGGGGCGTCACGGGAATGGCGTCCGGGCGCACGTTGCCCTCCACCTCGTTGTTTTCGCCGATATAAGAGGTGTTCCGGGGAAGGGGGAAGGTGCGGCGGCCCGTCATGGTCTGGGCGATGCGGGCGGAGGGCGCGAAGCCCTGCTTAGCGCTGTTTTCCCGCATGCGCCGCTGCTCCGCTTCGCCCCGCTTTTTGCGTTCCAGCAGGTTTTCCATTTCCTTTGCCAATTGATCCCGGCTGTCCACGGCGGAGGTGGCCCGGCCCATATCGTTGATCTGAATATAGGTTTTCGGCGCGCCCTCCTTGGGCATTTCGGGCCTCACGCGGGCCTGGGCGGGAGCGCTCTGGGGCAGCTCCTCCCCGCAGCGGAAGCACTTGGGAAAGGTGTCGCGGTTCCAATAACCGCATTTCGGACACTTCATCGTTCATCCTCCTGATTGTGCCCCATGAAAAGACACAATTCTTTTATTATTTCGCAACAAAACGGTAAAATCCTGCCGGAAACAAGATTTTTATAAAGGATTTACAATTCGGGTCTGTTTGTGGTATACTATTCCTGTATCTGTCCCCCCTTTGGGAAGGAGGTTTTCGCCGTGACTTTCATGTATACGCGCGTCAGCCGCAGGATCAGAAAAAATGAAGAAGAAAAGCGCTGGGGCTGTAAGGCCTCCTGCTTTTTGTGGAAACGGGCGCATCCCCTCAAGGGATAAGCCCGTTTTTTGTTTCAATTATTCCTTGCAGCGGCGGAGCATGAAAAGTGGAAATCTGAATGGTCGGCACTTTCCTTGGCGACATTGATCGCGGACTATATAAAATTTCACTTTTCACTTTTTCATGCTGTGACGCCGACTGAATTATTCCAGAGATAAGGGGGAAGAACCTGTTGCCTCAAACCGTATTGATCACCGGCGGTTCCCGGGGGATCGGGGAAGCCACGGTGCGTCTGTTTGCCGAAAAAGGCTGGCGCGTGGCCTTTACCTATAAAAAAAGCCAGGATCAGGCCCTGGCCATGGCACAGGAAACGGGCGCCCTGGCCCTTTACTGCGACGCGGCCAGCGAGCAGGAAACCGCCCAAATGGCCGGGAAAGTGCTTCGCGTTTTCCGGCACTTGGACGCCCTGATCTGCAACGCGGGCACGTCCTACACCGGGCTTTTGCAGGATATGACCGCCGCGGAATGGGACGCGCTGTTCAATGTTCACGTGCGGGGCGCGTTCCTGGCCACCCGCGCCTTCCTGCCGGGCATGATTTCCCAGGAAGGGGGAAGCATCCTGTATATCTCCTCCATGTGGGGCCAGACGGGGGCCTCCTGCGAAGCGGCCTATTCCGCCTGCAAGGCGGCGCTGATCGGCCTTGGCAAGGCGCTTGCCAAGGAAGCGGGACCCTCCGGCGTGCGGGTGAACTGCCTGTGCCCCGGCGTGATCCGGACGGACATGCTGCGGGAGTACGGCGAAGACGCCCTGAACGCCCTGCGGAGAGAAACGCCCCTGCTGCGTTTGGGCACGCCAAAGGACGTAGCCCAGGCCGCTTTCTTCCTCTGCGGGAAGGAAGCATCCTTCATTACCGGCCAGGCCCTGGGCGTCAACGGCGGTTTCGTCACGTAACCGTTATCTAAAACGCCCGAAATTCGACCCATTCCTTGAAAATGTGATTTTTTTCTGACAGATTTTTTGCGTTTTTGACAAAAAGCGCAAAATACCGGCCCGATCTCTTCCCACCGGCGCGAAAATCATGTATAATATTGCCGTGTCCGCCAAGGTAATTGGACACACTGAGTAAAGGGGTGGTATCGCATGAACAGCTTTCTGACAGAGTGGAGCAAAGATCTGAAAAGCATTCCCGTGGGGCCGCTTGGCATCATCGCCATGCCGGGCTGCGAGGAAATGGGCAAGAAAGTGAACAGCTGGCTGCAGAAGTGGAATTCCCTCCAGGAATCGCAGGATGAAGAGTTCTACACCCTCCCCGGCGTGAACCGGGATTCCTTCCTGATCAAGACCTACTGCCCCCGCTTCGGCACCGGCGAAAGCAAGGGCGTTATCAAGGAAAGCGTGCGCGGATACGATATCTACATCATCGTGGACGTTTGCGCCTACAACAAAACCTTCAAGATGTACGACATGGAAGTGCCCATGTCCCCCGACGACCATTTCCAGGATTTGAAGCGCATCATCGCCGCCATCGGCGGCAAGGCCAAGCGCATCAACGTGATCATGCCCATGCTGTACGAAAGCCGCCAGCATAAGCGCTCCTCCCGTGAAAGCCTCGACTGCGCCCTGGCCCTGCAGGAATTGCAGGAATACGGCGTTTCCAACATCATCACCTTCGACGCCCACGATCCCCGGGTAGCAAACGCCGTGCCCCTGATCGGCTTTGAAAACGTGATGCCCACCTACCAGATGATCAAAGCCCTGTGCCGCACGGAAAAGGGCCTGGCCATCGACAAGGAAAACATGATGGTGGTCTCCCCCGACGAAGGCGCCATGCAGCGCAACATTTTCTATTCCTCCGTGCTGGGGCTGGATTTAGGCATGTTCTACAAGCGGCGGGACTATACCACCGTCATCAACGGCCGCAACCCCATCGTTGCCCACGAATACTTAGGTTCCTCCGTGGAGGGCAAGGACGTGATCGTGGTGGACGATATGATTTCCTCCGGCGAATCCATCTTAGACCTGTGCCGGGAGCTGAAAGCCCGCCGGGCCAACCGCGTTTTCGCCATCTGCACCTTCGCCTTCTTTACCAACGGCATCGAGGATTTCAACCGCGCCTATGAAGAGGGCATTCTTTCCAAGGTGATTTCCTCCAACCTCACCTACCGCCGCCCCGAAGTGACCGCCGCCCCCTGGTTCGTGGAAGCGGATATGAGCAAGTATATTTCCTATATGATCGCCACCCTGAACCACGACCGCTCCCTGTCCAGCCTGCTCAGCCCCTACAACCGCATCAAAAAGCTGCTGGAGCGTTACCAATCCGAACAGGCGGCGGAGGGAATCCGCCTGGTGTAAACGATGAACAAGCCCGAAGAAAATGAGTTGATCCCCGAACCCGCCGACAGGAAAAACATCGTTCAGTCCGCCCGGGATTTTATGAACGGGGTGCTTTCTCCCCTGAAGGGCCAGGACGTGGGCCAGCTGGTGGAGAATTTCACCGCCGAAATGACCCTGGTGGCCGAGGGATTGAGCGAGGATCAGCAGCGCCTGTCCCAGGAAACCGACAGGCTCTCCGCCCAGCAGACCGAGCTGGAGCAGCGCCTGCTGGACGGCTTTCACGACGCCGACGTGACAGCCGACGAACTGCGCAGGGAAATCGCCGACCTTCGTTCCCGCCTGGAAAAAGCCGAAAAGCAGCTGGACAAACGGGAACAGAAAGCCAAAAAGGGCGAGGGCCTCATGGGCATCCTGCGCCAGGCCACCTGGCTGGTCGCCATCGCCTGCGGCGCGTGGATCATCGTCACGGTCATCAACGCCCTGAAATGACAAATGAAACGCATGGGTCTTTCTATGAGACTCGTGCGTTTTTGATTGTGTCACAAAAAGGGCTTCCCGGCGAAACGCTTGCGTTTTTTTCCGTTTGTAGTATAATACGGATGGGAAGAAATCAAAAGACGGCTGGTTCCTATCCAGCACGGGAGGTGTGTTGAAATGCCCGCCTATCGGGATTTGGTGAACAAGTATACGAAACGCAAAAAGGATACCTTGATGGATACCGTGGCCGCCGGGCTTTCCTACGCCGATAACGTGGCGGTGGATTTGGGCCTGCTGGACGACATCGGCATGGTGGACGCCCTGACCGCCGCCGCCCCCTTCGCCGTGATCGCCGTGACCGAACAGGTGCAGGTGATCATGGGCCGGAAAACGGGCAAGGCCGGGTTCAGCGACGCCGTGCAGCGCATGATCAAAACCGGCGCGGCCATGGGCGTGGGCGCGCTGGCCGGAATCGCAGCCGGCCCCATCGCCGCCGTACCCGCCGCCATGGGCACGCGGGTGCTTCTGTCCCATTACAAGAGCAAGTCCACCTTAGGCCTCCGCGTTCGGGAACGCACGGACAGGCTTCGCGCCCTGCGGGAGCGCCGGGAAGCCCAGAACGTCGGGCTGTTTGGCCGCCCCGCCCTGCCCGCCGGGATGGAATACGTCGATCCGTAAAGAAAAAGAGTGCAGAGTGCAGAGTTCAGAGTGCAGATTATATAGCGGATAATTACGGAATGCCGAATGAATCATGCTATATGATCTGTACTCTTTTTATGTACTCTATCCTTTGATACTGCATCTCGTCTAAACCATTGAATGTAGTTAAACGAGGAGATTCTTCGCAACGGCGGGCGCTCTGCTTGCCCGCCTGCTCAGAATGACATGTGTAGGTTATCTAAATATATGCAACAAGTCCACTGCGAAACGCTTTATCCAGTCAACACACATTGTCATCCTGAGCATCACGGAGCGAGAGCGGAGTGATAAGCGAAGGATCTCCCCCGTCTTATGATATTCAATCATTTAAAAGATAAATAGTATGAACTCTATACTCTGAACTCTGTTCTCTGTACTCCGTTCCTTTAGGGGAATTGCAGATACCGGCTCATGACGTAGCCCGTTTGGTTCTTGTATTTTACCATCGTCCACCCTTCGCCCCGGAGCAGCACCTCCACCTTGGTGCCCGCGTCCAGCGTGCGGATGGATTTGGCCTCCTTGCTGGGGCATTCCCGCATGCGCACGCTGGAAGCCGTTTTGACCGTGATCCCCAAAGAATCCAATGGCTCCAGGATGCCGCCGTAGTTAAAGACGGTCATCGCTGTGCCGTCGTCCAGCAGACATAAGAATGCATCGCTGTCGTCCATGTTGACATCGTAGCCGCTGTGAACGCCGATCACGGTCATCTCCGTTCCGGCGGGCAGGGTTATTTCGTCCTTCCCATATTTGCTTGGTTCCGGACGCATGCTCCGCGAATAACTGCTGTACAGCGTTTTCGTCGTCCGTACCCGGACGCAGCCGGATTTTACCTGATCCGCTTTGTCACCGAACACCAGATACTGCATCTGGGCGCTGCCCGTCCAGTTCTCGCCGCCCTTTTCCCCGGTAACGAACACGGAGGCCCATTCGTCCGTGTGGGCGGGCACCTGCACCCTCGTCCCGGAGCAGAGCTTACATTCCGCCGGGTCGTCCGTGCTGGCAGAATACCGCACGTTCAGCCGGTTCAGCACGCCGGTGGTTTTCACGGTGGCATAGGTGACGCTGTGGTCGCCATCCGAGGAAAGGAAACGAGTTTCTATAAAATATCCGTCCAGAAGCTGCGCCCAGTCCCCCACCGTTTTCAGCACCGTCACCGTTTTCCCATCCTTGATCACGGCGGGCTTCATATCGCTGTATCCCGTGGCGGAGCTGCCCACGGCCAGGGGTGTGCCGCCGGTGTACACCGTCATTTCCTGAACGCCCGAAAGACCCCAGTGCGCGGAATTATCATTGGCCTGCCTGTACGTGATGTCCTGCACCTTCCGCAGGGCGGATTTGGGCATGAAGCCCGTTTGCTGATACCCGCCGTACTGCACGAAATAGTCGCTGCCAAATTCCCCGCACACCTTCACCAGGGTGCCAACGGCATGTTTGGCGGAAAGATGCTTGTGGCCGGGGGTGGTGTAGAAGGACGCGTCCTGCTGAACGACCTCCGCCACGAAGATATTGCAGGGCATGAGGGCGTCCCATTCCGGGCTTCCCCAACTGATGCGTTCGTCTTTGGGCTGGTTTTTCTCCGCCTTGCTTTGGTTCAGCCAAACGGTGTATTCGCTCGTCAGAGTGCAGGAATACAGGCCGTTGGTGGGTTCCAAGTCCAGGTCGTCGCTGTACCCGTTGTACAGGACGCCCGCCTGCTTCCCGCCGGAGCTGGACGTGTATACTGCGATACCCTGACCGTCCGCCGCCACGTCCAGGGGATTCCACCCCGCCTGAGCAGGCGCGGCCAAAACCAGCAGCGCCAAGGTAAGCAGCAAAATCATTCCCCGTTTTATCACTGTTTTCGCCTCCTGTAATATGCTCTCACTCTATAAGACGTTTTTGCGAATCATTTTGTTGCATTATTCTGGAAAAAAACAAAGGCGGGCGGATCATATCCGCCCCTACGGTCGAAATCCCAACGCAATGAACAAAACCCAGCTTGAACGAAGGCGATGGTTTCAAAAAACGGCGTAGGGGCGGATATGATCCGCCCGCAACACCTGGATGTTGCGACCGTCTGGAAATCCAGCATAATCATCATTCCGCCCGCCCCTGCATTCATACATTTACTTTTCGCCGGTTTCGGCATCCATTTGTTTGACACGGAAAACGGCGTGGGAGATGGTGCGCAGGGCTTCGTCGGCGCGAATCAGTTCCAGGGAGGCAAAAGGCGCGTCGAGAAGCCGTTCCCACAAGAAACGCTCCGTTTCGATGAGGCGCACCGCCGTGCCGGTGCCGCCGCCCTTGCGGATCGTGTCGGCCTCCCGCATCATGCGGCGGTAGACGGCGGTATAGCTGTCCCACAGGATTTCGGGCAGCAGTTCCTGGGTGAAATACACGGTTTTCTGCTCCCGCAGGATGTTCAAAAGGCCGCAAAGCTCCGGAAAAAACTGCTCCTTCTGGGCGTCCAGCACGGCGTCCATCACCAGCTTGCCGTCGGGCAAATCCACCAGGGGCAAAAGCAGGGCGACGGTCTGCTCCTCTCCGTCCCGGAAGGGCATGGCGTAATAGATCAGCCCGTTCAATTGCTCCAGGGGCGTTTGATACTGCCTTTCCTTGTAGGCCGCAAAGCTCCTGGCCGTTTTCTGGCGGCACAGCTCCGTCAGCACCTGCAGCTTGGATTCAAAATGATGGTAAAAGCTGCCCTTGCTGCAATCCAGGGCGTCCAAAAAATCCTGGATGGTGGCCTTGCCGTAGCCTTTTTCAAAGAACAGGGCTTCCGCCGTGTCTAAGATCGCCTGCTTGCGAATGTCGCCCTTTAACATGGATTTACTTCCTTTCAGTGTTAAGGTTTAAAAGTGAAAAGTGGAAAGTGAAAAGTGAAGATTTGAATAGTCATCATTTTGGCTGGCGGCAGTGATCGTGAACTAAATAAATTTCCACTTTCCACTTTTCACTTTCCACTCTCTTAATAACTATAGTTGTACTCGATCACCTGCTGGATCATGGGATATTCGGAGGTACACAGCCAGTCCCGGCGAGTTTCCACGCCGTTTTTCAGATACACCTTATAGGTTTCCACCACGTAGCCCGTGCGGGCCTTTTTCTTTTCCTGGGTGGTGCCGGGATCCAGCTGGGGATTGTACTCGTACAAAGGCTCGCCGGGCGGGTCGGTGCGGGAAATCAATTGGGTGGACAGCTCGATGCTCTGCCCCGTGCCCAAGGACGCGCCGTAAATCTCCACGGTGCATTGGCGCTGCTGGTAATAGGCCACGATGAAAACGGGCGTATCCTTATCGTTGCGGAAAACAAAATCCAGGTTAGGCCAGTTCACGGTGGCGTCCCGGCCCTTTTCCACATAATTGCTGGGCCAGGTGTGGGGGGAGCGTTTCAGGATGGTCAGGTCGGCCATGGCCGCGGCGTTAAAGAGCGTGCTGGACACCTGGCACACCCCGCCGCCAATCTCGTCCACCGTGGCGCCTCCGGAAATGGCGGCGGCCATCCGGTAGCCCTTATCCAGGGTGCGCTGGCCCGTGGCCTGATTGAAGGAAAAGGTCTCCCCCGGCATCACCGCCGTGCCGGTAATGGCCCGGCAGGCTAAATTGATGTTGTTGTTCCGGTTGGCGTCGGAGGTGGTTTGGGTGGTATAGACGGATACGCGGGCAAAGGTGTTCATCAGCTCCGCCCGGGTCACTTTGGGCATGATGGGTTCGGATTGCACGGAAACGGTGGCGCTGTACTGCTGCCGGTCCAGTAAATCCGCAATGCGCTTGTACAGGGCGTCGGCGTCCAGGCGCGCCCCCTGGCGATCCTCCGTAAAGGTGAAGGAACGGGAGGAAAAATCAAAGGTGGCCACCTGCGCGTCCACGGCGTCGCGGTTTACCCGGTTTTCGATGATGCGCACCAGCTCCCACAGCTTTTCGGCGCTGTAGGTGACGGAGGTGTGCAGCTGCACGGGGGACGTGACGGTGTGGTACAAATGCTGATACCGGTATTCAAAGGGCGTGAGGGCGGAGGCCACGGTTTCCCGGGAACCCTGCCGCCCCACGGCGTAGGCCGTTTCCAGCACGGCCTGGGTGTTTCTTTCCAAAGGCAGCTCCTTGGGCGTGATCACCCAGGTTTCCCCGTCCACCTGCACCGTCAGCCACAGGCCGCCGGACACGTTTTCCTGCTTTTGCAGGGCCGCCGCCGCTTCGGCGCGGCTCATGCCGCCCACGTGAACGCCGTCCACCAGCACGCCCTGGGCGATGGTATTCTGGGTCACCACCGCCTTTTTCTGCTGGAAGGGCTTATAGGCCTGATACAGGGAGGCGATCACGCCGCACAGCAGGAGCAGCAGCCCGGCGCAGGCCGCGGCCATGACCGTCCATTCCGCCCGGTGGCGCTGCCAGGTGGGCTTCCCGCCCACGGCCCAGCTTCCGCCCCCCGCCGGGGCCGCCGCTTCGCTTTGGGCCACCCAATCGGGATAGCCATTTTCCTCCTGCTCTGTCTGATACAGGGGGGCCTGCCCGTTTTCCTGGGGGTATACCGCCCGATGCTGATGCTTTTCCGACCGTCTGTGCCGCATGAACAGACCCCCTTTCTTCAAAACATACCGCGTTCTGATTTTAACCCGATTCCTGCGTTTTGTCAATTCCGGGCCTTGCAGGGTTCAAGAGTATATGCATGAATTATAAACCGGGATTTGGTGGCAGAGTTGAGAGTTGAGATTTAGATAGCTGACCAACAGTGGTCGCCTATTGATAGACACTATAATATCTCAACTCTCCACTCTCAACTCTCCACTCTCTTCTCCACAAATCCCTATTCGCAATTCATGTGTGAGCCATCTTGCAGGCTTTCAGTTCCGCTTTTCGTTCCGGCGGCACCCGGTAGCTTTCCGCCGCCTTCTGAATGGCCTTGTTGTGCGTCCAGACAGGCAGGCGGCGATCCCGGATATACGGAAAAGCGGCGTCATACTGCTTGGCTAAGGCCGTGGCGAAATACCAGGCCACCATCATGTTTACGTAGTATTCCCCGGATTCCACCGCCGATACCCATTCTAAATAGCGGGGGGCAAAGTCCCCGTCCAAAAAATGCTCCATGAGCATGCCCACGGCGAAACGCACGGTATACGTGTGATCGGCGTGCAGCCAATTTTCGATGGCAGGCAGCAGTTCCGCCCTGTGCTTTTTGAACACCTTGGGGGACATCTGGTCGCAGGTGGCCCAATTGTCCACATGAGGCAAAAAGGCGGACACCCGGGAAAGGCACCGTTCAAAGTCCCTGTCCTCGGAAAGAATGAAAGCGTGCAGCTGATTTTCGTCAAAATACTTGTGGGGCAGTTCCTGCAAAAATGCTTCCGCTTCGCCGCTCTTGATCATTTCCTTCGCCAGCGCCCGCAAATCCGGCGTGCGCACGCCGATGATGCTTTCCGGCGCGACGGTGGGGATCAGCTTCCTTTGAAATTCCGCGTAAGCGGCGTCGCGCAGGGCGGTCAATCTTTCAATTACTTGCATATGGATGATCCTCTTTATGAAAAAGTGAAAAGTGAAATTATATATGGTTACAAATACAAAAGCGCAATCAATTCAAATCTCCACTTTCCACTTTCCACTTTTCACTTTCCACTTTATTTCAGTTCTCCCCCGCTTCCGCCAGCGCTTCTTCCGCCGCTTCCCAATCGGCGTAGGCCTTGGAAAGGGCGTCCTTCAAGCGCTGATATTCCTTGGCGGCGGCGGCAGCTTTTTCGGGAACGGAATACACTTCCGGCAGCGCCATGCAGGCTTCCTGGGCGGCGATGGCTTCCTCCGTATCGGTAATGGCTTTTTCCGCCTGTCGTGCCGCTTCCTTGAGGGCCTTCAACTGCTCTTTCGCCAGCCGTACCTTTTTCTTTTCCTTGTCCGCTTCCGTGCGGGTCATATCCGCAAAGCGCGGGTCCTGCCCCTGCTGGGCCAATTCCCATTGCAGCCTGGCCTGATAATCGTCGTAATTGCCCAAATATTCCTTGATGCCGGTTTCGGACAGCACCGCCACCTTGGAGGCAAAGCGGTTGATGAAATATCGGTCGTGGGACACGGCCAAAATGGTGCCCTCGAAGTTTTCCAGCGCGTCCTCCAGCACCTCGCGGCTGTCCATGTCCAGATGGTTGGTGGGTTCGTCCAGCAGCAGGAAATTGTCCTTCCGCAGCATCATCTTGGTCAGCGCCACACGGCCCTTTTCCCCGCCGGACAGGGTATGGATGGGCATGAACACGTCCTCCCCCGTGAACAGGAACAGGCCCAAGGCCCCCCGCACGTCGCTCTGCTCCATGCGCGGAAAAGCGTCCCACACCTCGTCCAGCACCGTTTTGTTAGGGTGCAGGCTTTCCTGCTTCTGGTCGTAGTAGCCCGTGTCCACGTTGGCCCCCCAGCGCACCACGCCGCCGTCGGGGGCTTCCTCGCCCATCAGGCACTTCAATAAGGTGGATTTTCCGATGCCGTTGGGGCCTAACAGCGCCACCCGGTCCCCCGCCCGCAGGTGCAGGTTCACATTTTGGAACAGGGTACGATTGCCGAAGGACTTGCTGTAATCCTTGATGAACAGCACGTCGTCCCCCGTTCTCCGCTTGGCCTGGAAGCGGAAGCGCACCTGATGCTCGTCCTGGGGTCTCTCTAAGCGTTCCACCTTTTCCAGCCGCTTTTCCCGGCTTTCCGCCGCCCGGATGGATTTTTCCCGGTTGAAGGATTTATACCGGGCGATGATGGCTTCCTCCCGGGCGATCATTTTCTGCTGCTGCTCCCAGGCCCGCATGCGGATT
>JAFSNT010000092.1 GCA_017443295.1 Clostridia bacterium | reverse complement strand
TGCGGCCCTCCGCTCGGGAGTTCCGCCGACTGCGGGCGGCGGCTGCGGGCTTACCCCAAGGGCACTGGCTCCACCAACTGCTCACTCTTCGCAGGGTGTCGCTGGCGCTGCTCCGCCCAGCCTTCCCCCGCGGGGGGAAGGTGTCACGGCCAAAGGCCGTGACGGATGAGGGGGCGACCACGCACCCTCCCCTACAACCAAACCCCAACCCACCCCCAACCAACAAAACCGTTCCGATTACCCCACCCCGAAAGGCGGGACACGCAGGTCCCGCCCTACGAAGAAACGGCTCCACCGTTTGTAGGGCGGGTTTCCCCCGGTTTTCCTTTCCAACCGTCGGTTGGAAAGCCGTTCCAACCACGAAAACCTTGCATTTTGTGCTGCCGCCGCTATACTGAAAGCCAGAGTCGCGACCACACAGCCGGCGCTGCCGGGAAAGGATGGAGCATATGGAACAGATCTATTTCGGCGAGCGCATCGCCGCGTACCGCAAGACCCAGTGGCTGACGCAGGAGGGCCTGGCCCAGAAACTGGGCGTCACCAACCAGGCCGTCAGCAAATGGGAGAGCGACCAGTGCTGCCCGGACATCATGCTGCTGCCGGCGCTGGCGGACGTATTCGGCGTCACTATCGACGCGCTGTTCGGCCGGGAGACCCCCGCGCCGGCGGAGGAGCCGGCGCAGGACACGGCGCAGACCGACGAGAGACCGGCGGGATTGGAGATCGGCGAGCTGCCCTGGCCCGACGACGGGGCGCTGCGGGCAGTGTGCTACGTGGGCCGCCACATGGTGCAGTTCGGCGACAGGAGCACCGGCAGGGGCGTCCAGATCGGGCCGATCCACCTGGACGTGGGCGCGCCGACTATAGAGCTGCATTACAGCGGTGACGTGGTGGGAAGCATCTACGCCCAGGGCAGCGTGCTGTGCGAGAGCGCCACGGTGGGCGGCGACGTTCACGCGGAGGAAAGCGTGCGCTGCGGCAACGTATGCGGCGGCGTCACCGCCGGGGACGGCGTCAGCTGCGGCGACGTAGGCGGCGGCGTCACCGCCGGTGACAGCGTCAACTGCGGCGACGTGGGCGGCAGCGTGTCCGCCGGGGACGGGGTGCGCTGCGGCCATGTGGAGGGCAACGTTACCGCCGGAGATAGCGTGTTCTGCGCCGGCGTGAAGGGCCGTGTCTGGCAGGACGATGAATGAATCGAAAAAGCCAGGCGGCGGGGCCTATGTGTCCCGCCAACCCCGTCGCCGCCCACCGCCAACCCCGGATGCAAGGCACCCGCCATCGACAACCCACCGTAGGGGCCGACGACCCCGGCGGCCCGGTTGCCCACGCATCGACCACCGCAAGGGTCGGGTGAATGGTAAAGGGTATCATAATGATTCGTAGGGGCGGGGCTCTGCTCCGCCCTTACCCCTGCGAAATACGGAAAAAGGGAGGAGCAGAGCCCCTCCCCTACAACCAAACCCCAACCCACCCGCAACCAAAAAACCGTTTAGAATACCCCGCCCCGAAAGGCGGGACACGCAGGTCCCGCCCTACGGAGAAACAGCCCCGCCCTTCGTAGGGCCGACGCCTACCCCAAGGGTACTGGCTCACAAGCCACTCATTCTTCGTGGTGTGTCGCTGGCGCTGTCCGCCCTTGCGACGGAGAATACAAACAGGGACGCCATCTTTGCCTAACGGCAAATCATGACGTCCCTTTTCAACTGGTTATTATGTTCGTAATATGGGGCAGAATAGGCTGCGATAACGATACAGGCCGCGGGGGTTGCATCTCTGCCCACCAAAGTGTAGGCAAGAATGGTTCCCTCTTTGCCTCAGCACAGGCCGCGGGGGCCGCATCAAGGGAAAGCAGCGGTGGGCGCGGGAATACGGAATCTTTGCCTCAGCACAGGCCGCGGGGGCCGCATCGGCAAAACTGCACAAATACAGGCGCATCCAATATTGGCTTGTGCTGTGAGTAGGTAGATAGCTTTTCGGGCGCAGACCCGCGCTGACTATTTTCCCTTGCTCTTTTGCTGCCAAAGCGTCCCATGAACACCATTAGCGGCAGCTTCGGACGGACAATCGACCGATTGAATGGGGTGTGAACACCCCAAGGATTTCTGTTAGCTTGCGCTTCGCCGGATACCCATACTGGATAGGACTTTGGATCTGGAGGGGAGTTCCTGAATCACTGCGTCGTGAAGAATAACGAAGTTTGCGTAGTCGTCATGCAATGCGGCATCGTCAAAGCCGGATAGATCGGGGAGGGTGTGCTGGAGTAAAAAAGCGGAATATAGATCTCGCTGGATGCGGTGTCCATCGGGCATATCGTTCCACCGCTGACCCATCGGTTTCTTACGGTATTCACCGGTGATGTGGTTATATTGACTGGCGCGGACGCCGGTTGGGACTTTATTCAGCGGCGCACAGCGGCGGGAAACCAGCTTCAGGGAAATCATATTGACCAATTCGGCGGGTGCCCTGTTTGCCACCGATTTGCCGAAGCGTTTCTTGCGCTTATAGCGCCCCGTTTTTTCGCTGATTTCAGTCTTTTTGGCCCTGTGGGTCAGCGAAGTCCAATTCATATCCTCCACAAAAAAGCGGTCGCCCAGCGTCAGCAAATAGTTGGCCAGTTCGTTGTGCTGCTGTTTTCGGATAAGGGCTTGTCGTTGTTGCAAGTAACGCAGCTCATTTTGATAACGCAGGTATCGCCCGGATTTCACCCAGTTTAGCCGCACGCCCTTTTTTATCGTGCCGTCCGGCATAAAGTTGTCCGGGTTGGTGGCCCGCCTACTTCTGTCCATTTTTCGCTGCAGGAGCGCTTGCTGTCGCTCGATATTCTCCACCCTGTCAGCTAGCACACGCAAGTCCGCTTCGCCGTTTGCGGCATAGGCGATGGTCTGGGGGCCGATGTCAATGCCCACATTGCCCACGCCCAAGGGGTGGTGACATGAGCCGTCTGCGTTGTGTTTGACGGCGGGGAAGCCCTCCAGCGAAAGCTGCACATACCAATGCGGCTTATATCTGCCGGGGCGATTGATTATGCGGCAGTACTTAATGCGTTTTGACAGCATCTCGTTTTCGTAATCGTTTTGGGGATCCAGCTTGATGGGCAGGCGCAGGCCCTTCCACTCCACATAGTTGCCCTTAAACATGATTTCCGAGCCGCCGCTCTTTCCGGAAACAGAGCCGCCCTTCAGGGAACGGATATCGCCTCGCTTTTTGAAATGAACGGCCTTGCCGCTACCGAAAAACAGTTTGTCAAAAGCTGTCCAAGCCTGCACGGCGATGCCATGTACAGCCACATGCGAGCCTATGTTTTCGTTGAAGTGCTTATAAAAATCTTTGATGTCGGTCTTAAATCCATACTCGGAAAAGCCGGCTTCCCACAGCATATCGTTACGTGTCTTGTAGAGTGCTTTCACCTCTGCAGAGCCGCCCTTTCCCTCGTCCAATAAGCGGTGGATTCCGTCCATCACCGAGGCGTATGTGGCATTCTGCTCGAGCCGATTCAGCTTGTTCAATTCAAACCGCAGCAGTGTATTGTAAATCTGCCGCGCCAGTTCAAACCGCTTTTCCAGACGGTCAGACTGCCATTTTTCCAACTTGAGGGGCAGTGTAATACAGCAGGTCGCCGTGGTAGATTTCGCCATATTGCTACGCCCCTTTCTTCCATAAGATACAATTAGTATAACAGAAATGCCGAGAAGAATCAATCACTATCCAGCTTCAGCACCGCCATAAACGCCTCCGTGGGCACCTGCACCGTGCCCAGATTCCGCATATTCTTCTTGCCCACCCGGAAAGGCGATGACTTTCCGGGTGGGAGATGCCCGATTGATTTGAATATACGCCGCACAGCGGCGGCTCGCTTGCGCTCGCAAAGAGGGCAAGAAGAATCAATCACTATCCAGCTTCAGCACCGCCATAAACGCCTCCGTGGGCACCTGCACCGTGCCCAGGTTCCGCATCTTCTTCTTGCCCTCTTTCTGCTTTTCCAGCAGCTTCTTTTTGCGGGAGATGTCGCCGCCGTAG
>JAFSNT010000091.1 GCA_017443295.1 Clostridia bacterium | reverse complement strand
GTGGTCGCACAGTTCCAGCCGGAACGCATCATCATTGAGCCGTCCGGCGTGGGCAAGCTGTCCGATATCGTGGTTGCCGTCGAAAAGGTGAAGGCCTATGTTCCGGACCTGGCTGTGACGGAAAAGATTACCGTGGTCGATGTGAAAAAGGCGAAGCTCTATCTGAAGAACTTCGGCGAATTCTTTAAAAACCAGGTGGAGAGCGCCTCTACGGTGGTACTGAGCCGCACGCAGCTGGTCAGCGATGAGAAGCTTGCGGAAGCTGTGGCGCTGATCCGTGAGCTGAACGCCGAGGCGCCGCTGGTGACTACGCCCTGGACCGAGCTGAAGAAAGAGGCGGTCCTGAACGCCCTGGAAAACAGTGAGATCGGTGAACTGGATCTGAGTCTCCTGGATGAGGATGATGACGAAGACGAACACGAGCATCATCATCACCATCATGACCACGACCACGATGAAGACGAGCATGAACACGAGCATCATCACCATCACGATCATGACGATCATGATGAGGACGAGGATGAACACGAACACGAGCATCACCATCATCACGACCATGACCACGGCCACGAACACCATCACCACCATCATCACAAGCCCGGCGAACATGACGCGGACGAAGTGTTTGAAAACGTGGGCGTGGAAACGGCCCGGCGATTTACCCAGGACGAAATTCGCGGCATGACCGACGCGCTTTCCGATCAGGAGGAATACGGCCTGATCCTGCGGGCCAAGGGCATCCTGCAAACGCCGGAAGGGGCCTGGTTCCAGTTCGACTATGTGCCCGGCGAGCTGCAATTGCGGGATTGCTCCCCCGATTACGCCGGGCGGCTGGTGGTCATCGGCACCAACATCGACGAAAAGGCGCTCAGGGAACTGTTCAAGCTGTAATATAAAGGAAAAATATGAAAACGACACAGAAAATCGTAGGCGTATACATCGTGACCGGCTTCATCGAAAGCGGCAAAACCACCCTGATCCATTCCATGCTGGAGGACAAGGGCTTTTCCCGCGGGGAAAAGACCCTGCTCATCAGCTGCGAAGAGGGCATTGAGGAATACGACGATAAGAAGCTGCTGGAAAACAACTGCGTCCTGGTCACCATGGACGACAAGGACCAGTGGAACGAAGAAAACCTGCGCCGCATCGACGCCCAGGTGCAGCCCGAGCGCGTGATCATCGAATACAACAACATGTGGACCATCGACCACATGGGCAGCACCGAAATGCCCGCCCTGTGGCGGGTGGTGCAGGTGATCACCACGGTGGACGCCACCACCTTTGAAAACTACATGGCCAACGTGCGCACCATCCTGACCGACCCCATGAAGGAAGCCGATCTGGTGCTGTTCAACCGCTGCACGGACAGTATGCCCAAATCCCAGTGGCGGCGCGCCATCCGGGCGCTGAACCAGAACACCACCATCCTGTTTGAGAACAACGACGGCAGCTCCGAGGACGGGATTTCCGACGAAGATTTGCCCTACGACATGAAGGCCGATATCATTGATATCAGCGACGATCAGTTGGGCGTGTTCTACATTGATTCCCTGGACCATCCCGAGCGCTACGACGGCAAAACCGTGCGCTTCGTGGGCCAGCCCTTCCCGGAAACCGGCATTCCCCAGGGATACTACTACTTCGGCCGCCTGGCCATGACCTGCTGCGCCAACGATATTCAGCAGATGGGCTGGGTCACCCAGGGCAATCTGAAGCCCACCACCCGGCATTTCTACCGCCTTACCGCCAAATGCGAAAAGCGCACCGGCGGCGACGGGCGGGAAATCGTCACCTTCAAGGAAGTGGCGGCGGAACCGGCGGCACGGCCCCGGGAAAAGTACATTACCTTCAATTGATCCTGTTTCGGCCCTTTGCTGGCCCCCAATGCCGCAAAGGGCCTTTCCTTGTACCAGGGGATTTGGACTTTGATCAATAACCAAGCAGATACAACGCTGCTATAAAGGAGGTTGGTTTATGCCTTTCTCTACCTATTTAGACGGAAAACGGGCGGAATGCCGGGCGCTGGTCGCTGCGCTGGGGAAGCGCTTTCCCTACGTGAGCGTGCTTGGCACGGACGTGCGCGCCACGGCGATCCGGGCGGACAAAAAAAGCTCCAGCGTGCAGGACGGCCGGGGCGAATGCGGCTTTGTGGTGAAAATGCACGATGGGCGCTCTTTCTTTGAATACTCTCTGGACGATCTGTCCGGCGATATGAACGCCCTGGCGAAAAAAATCGAAACCGCCGTGGAGCTGAACCCGGATCTGCGTGCCCGCATGATCGAAGCGACCCTGCCTCAGGACGAACCGCTGAAAAAGGATTTCCTGCGGGAAACGGATTTTGCGGAATACGATGAAGAAACGATGCTTACCACCTGCAAGGCGCTGAGCCAGGAATTGCTTGAAAAGGACGAGCATGTGCTGAACGCTTTCGCTATGATTCAGCCCTTCACGGTATCCAAGCTGTTCGTCACCAAAAACCGGGAATTAAGCCAGCATTACGGCTGGGCCAACGGGATTTTGATGGTGGTATACGGCGGGGAAAAGATGTCCCAGGCCCGGCATGTGGAAGGCTCGGACAAGCTGAAGGAAATCATCGAAGGTATGAAAGCCCATACCGACGACGTGATTCAGCTTGCGGAGCACCTGACCCACGCCCAGGCCATCGAACCCGGCGTGTACGACGTGATCACCGACAGCTCCATCACCGGCCTGATCGCCCATGAAGCCTTCGGCCACGGCGTGGAAATGGACCAGTTCGTGAAAGACAGGGCCATGGCCAAGCACTGCATGGGCCAGTACGTGGCTTCCCCCATCACCAACATGCACGACGGCGCGGCGGCCACCCATTCCGTGGCGTCCTACTTCTTCGACGACGACGGCGTGCTGGCCCACGATACCCAGATCATCAAGGACGGCATTCTGGTGGCGGGGCTTTCCGACCTTGCCTCTGCCTCCCAGCTTTCCATCGACCCCACCGGCAACGGACGGCGGGATTCCTTTAAGCGCAAGGCGTATTCCCGCATGACCAACACCTTCTTTGAGCCGGGCAAGGACAAGCTTTCGGATATGATCGCCTCCGTCAAGCACGGCTACATGCTGTTTGAAACCAACAACGGCATGGAGGATCCTAAGAACTGGCAGATTCAGTGTACCGCCGAATACGGCATCGAGATCGTGGACGGCAAGCTGACGGACCATTACGTTTCCCCCGTGGTCATGAGCGGTTCCGTGCCCGAGCTGCTCAAATCCATTTCCATGATCAGCGACCAGTTCAAGGTCATCGGCGCGGGCATGTGCGGCAAGGGCTACAAAGAATGGGTGCGCGTATCCGACGGCGGCCCCAACCTGAAAGCGAGGGTGAAGTTAGGATGAGCGTGATGCGGCGTTTATTGGAACAGAACGGCGAATTGAGCGGCTGGCGGATCAACGAAACGGCCAGAACCTCCTACGAGCTGTTTTTCGTGCATCGGAAGCTGGAAACCGTTCGGGCCACCGACACCATTTCCGCCAGCGTGACCGTGTACGTGGATCACGACGGCAAAAAGGGCGATTCCTCCTTTGCCGTCAGCGCCGCCATGACGGAAGCCGATATGCGGCGGAAGATCGAAACCGCCGTGCGCCGGGCCAAGCTGGTGTTCAACGAGCCTTACGAGCTGCCCCAGGGCGGCGAGGAAACCGCCGAGCTTCCCTCCAACATGAAGGATCCGGACCCCAAGACGCTGGGCCGGCAAATCGCGGACGCGGTATTCGCGGCGGACACGGTACCCGGCGGCTCCATCAACGCCTGCGAAATCTTCCTCTATCGGGATACCCTGCGGGTGATCAACAGCCGAGGTATTGACAAAACCCAGCAAAAGCATTGGGTGATGATCGAAGCCATCCCCACCTTCACCGAGGGCGCGGAATCGGTGGAGCTGTACGAGGATCACCGGTTCACCGATTTCGATCCCGCCAAGGTCACCGCCGAAATCGCCCGCCGCATGGCGGAGGCCCGGGACCGGTTCACGGCGAAGAAACCCAATTTGCCCATGGAAATCAACGTGCTGCTGCGTCCCCATGAAATCACGGAGCTGCTGAACGAATTGGCCTACGATCTCAATTATCAGTCGGCGTATATGCACGCCAACCTGCACAAGATCGGCGACGATTTACAGGAAAACGGCGACGGGGACAAGCTGTCCGTCACCATGACGGCCCAGGTACACGGCAGCGAGGAATCCGCTTTCTTCGATACCGACGGCGCGGCCTTCACCGATACCACCGTCATCAAGGACGGCGTGGCCGCCGCCAACTACGGCGACAGCCGTTTCGGCCAGTACTTGGGCGTGGAAAAGCCCACCGGCGATCTGCCCTGCATCCGGGCGGAAGCGGGCACGATGACGGACGCGGACGTGAAAAAAGCGCCGTACCTGGACTGCGCTTCCCTGTCCGGCCTGCAGCTTGACCTGTACAACGATTACATCGGCGGCGAAATCCGCCTGGCCTATTATTTCGACGGGGAAAAGACCGTGCCGGTCACCGGCATTTCCATGAGCGGCAAATTGAGCGCCGTTCTGGCCTCCCTGCGTTTGTCTCAAAGCGTCGTGACCGAGGGCGCCTACGAAGGCCCCCAATACCTGATGCTCAAGGGCATGACGGTGCTGTAAAAAAAGGCGGTGAAGAAAAGTTGAACGCCCTGCAAGGCCTGAAAATCGGCATGATTTCCTTAGGCTGCGTCAAAAACCGGGTGGATTCGGAACAGATGTTAGGCCAGCTGACGAAGGTCGGCATGGAAATCACCCACGAACCCAAGGAAGCCGACGTGCTGATCGTGAACACCTGCGGCTTTATCGCCCCGGCAAAAGAAGAATCCATCGACGCCATTTTTGAAATGGCCGAATACAAAAAATCCGGGCGGTGCAGGGTGCTGTGCGTCACCGGCTGTCTGGCCCAGCGCTACAAGGACGAGCTGCTGAAAGAAATCCCGGAAATCGACTGCCTGCTTGGGGTCAGCCAATACGGGCATTTGGAACAGTACCTTTCCGAAGCCCTGTCCGGCAGCCGTCCCGCCGACACCCGCCGGAATCCCGGTTTCCTGGAATGCGGCCGGGTGCTGACCACGCCGCCCAGCTCCGCCTATATCAAGATCGGCGACGGCTGCGACAACCGCTGCACCTACTGCGCCATTCCCCTGATCCGGGGCGGCTACCGTTCCCGGCCCAAGGACGCCATTTTGGAGGAAATGCGGCTGCTGGCAGAAAAGGGCGTTCGGGAACATATTCTCATCGCCCAGGATACCACCAAGTACGGTATTGATAACGCTTCCAGCCTCCGGGAGCTGCTTTCCGAAGCCTGCCAGATCCCCGGCGTGGAATGGCTGCGCAGCCTGTACATGTACCCCGACGAAACGGATATGCGGCTGCTGGAAAGCATGGCGGCCCGGGACAACATCTGCAAATACCTGGATCTTCCCTTGCAGCACGCCTCCCCCGCCCTGCTCAAAAAAATGAACCGCCGGGGCGAAGCGGCCCATACCAAGGAAATGCTCACCGCCGCCCGGAAGATGGGCTTCTGCCTGCGCACAACGTTCATCGTGGGCTTCCCCGGCGAAACGGAAGCGGACTTTGAGCAATTGATGGCCTTTACCGAGGAAATGGCCTTCGACCGCATGGGGGCCTTCGCCTATTCTCCCGAGGAAGACACCCCGGCGGCGGCCATGCCCGATCAAATTGACGAAGAAGTCAAGCAGGAGCGCCTGAACCGCCTGATGGCCCTGCAAGCGAAAATCAGCCGGGAAAGGAACCGCCTGCGCATCGGCAAAACGGAAAAGGTGCTGGTCACCGGCCACAACGGCGCCAACTACACCGCCCGTTCCCAGTGGGAGGCCCCCGACGCGGACGGGGAAATCATGCTGTTCAGCAACGAACCGCTGAAAGAGCATACGTTCATTACGGCGAAAATCACCGGCGCGGACACCTACGACTTGAGCGCTCAGGCGCTTTAAAGAGAAATTTATCTGGGGGAAACCATTCTTTGCTGTCCGGGGCCTTCCGGCCCGGCCTTCGCTGAAAACCGGCCCAAGGGCAGATTTTCCGGGCGCTTCGGCCCCAAAGATGGTTTCCCCCAGACCCCCTTCCAAGAAAGCTATTAAGGGCTTTGTACCTGTTTCTATAACGTGGTATTTTTCGCTTGTAAGTATATCTGTCTATAGGGACGCCCGCTGCATTTCGGTTTGCAGGCGGCTCAATATCCGCTTTTCCAGCCGGGAAATGTAGGATTGGGAAATGCCCAATTCGTCCGCCACTTCCTTCTGGGTCATTTCCTTTCTGCCGCCCAAGCCAAAGCGCATGTTCATGATCCGGCGCTCCCGGGGCGCCAGGCGGGATAAGGCGCAGGAAAGCACCTGCTTTTCCGCGTCCTCCTCCACGCCCCGGGACACCAAATCGCCCTCCGTGCCCAGCACGTCGGACAAAAGCAGCTCGTTGCCGTCCCAGTCCGTTTTCAGCGGCTCGTCCAGGGAAACCTCGCATTTCATGCGGCTGGTGTGCCGCAGATACATCAGCACCTCGTTTTCAATGCATCGGCTGGCATAGGTTGCCAGCTTGATTTTTTTCTCCGGGTTAAAGGTGTTCACCGCCTTGATGAGGCCGATGGTGCCGATGGAAATCAAGTCCTCCATGCCCACGGCGGTGTTCTCGAACTTTTTGGCGATGAACACCACCAGCCGCAGGTTCCTTTCGATCAGGACGGAGCGCGCCGTGCCGTCGTCCTTTGGCAGCCGGGCCACCATGTCCGCCTCTTCCTCCGGCGTCAGCGGCTGGGGCAGCGGATCGGCCCCGCCGATATAGTACATGCCGTCGGGGCGCAGATGGGCGAAAAATACCGTCATCCACTTTTTTACGTCAAAGGACTGCATGGCGCATTCCCTCCCTTTGCTCGGAAAATAAACTGTCCGGAAGCAGGGCGCAGTCTTCCTCAAAATCCGCCACCGCCGCCGCCGCTTCCGCGTGAAAAACCCGCGTTCCCTGCCGAAGAATGATTGCATCCGGCGTAAAGCACATGAGCGCTCTGCTGCCCGCCGCCGTTTTCGCCCGAACCAAACGCCAGCCGGGCGGCAGGGTGGATAAATCCTTCAGATTCGTGCCCGGCGGCAGAAAAGTCCGCCCCAACCTTTCCGGCAGCACGATCACCGGCAGGCCGGAAACAACCTCCGCAAGCAGATTGCCCGTATCCCGCATCGCCCGCGCTTCGACGGTTTTCTCGCGGTACGCAATCTGTATTCTGAAATGGCCGCTCCTATCGCTGATCCTTTGGGTCAGAAGCAGTACGGCCAGCGCCGCGCCGCTGTCCATGAGGATCACCGCCCCGGGCGGCCCGCCCCTTTCCAGCACAAAATTCGACAGGCCGGACAGCAGCCACCCCGACGACAACACCAGCGGAAACAGGCGCGGGCAGCGCTTGCCGAAGGCCACCCAGCAAAGAAGCAGGCACCACAGCAGCAGCGATGGAACGCCGCGCAGAAAGCGCGTTTCCGCCGTCCATGCCAGCACCCCGTACACGCCGCCCAAGCCCGCTGAAATCAGCGCTTTCCCGGCATGAAAGCGGCTTCGTCCCAAGCGCGCCGCCAGCAAAAGGCACACAAAATCCATCCAGCCGTTGATGAAGAAAAACGCTTCGCCGTATACCCGCATTTCCCTGACCTCCGCGTTCAGTATAGGCTTTATACCCGGCTGAGAGCGTCGATTCAGGGCGCGAAAACGCGCGAAAAAAGCCATAGCGGATGCGCGCCCGCTATGGCCCGTTTTATTACAAAGAATTACGCCGATTCTTCGGCTTTCCCCAAAATCTCCATGGCTTGTTCTTCCTGGAACTGGTTGGTGTACAGCTTGTAATACGCGCCCTTTTTGCGCAAAAGCTCCTGGTGGGTGCCCATTTCCTTGATTTTTCCGTCGTCGATCACCAGGATGCGGTCCGCCGTGCGCACGGTGGACAGGCGGTGGGCGATGATGAAGGACGTGCGGCCTTTCAGCACCTTGGAGATTGCCTGCTGAATGATTTGCTCCGTTTGCGTGTCCACGGAGGAGGTGGCCTCGTCCAGCACGAAAATGCGGGGATCGGCCAGCAGCGCCCGGGCAAAGGAAATGAGCTGCTTTTCGCCGGTGGACAGGCGGCTGCCGCCCTCGCCCACGTCGGTGTCGTAGCCCTTATCCATGCGCAGGATAAAGCTTTCCGCGTTCAGCATCCGGGCGGCGGCTTCGATTTCCTCGTCGGTGGCGTCTAATCTTGCGTACCGGATATTATCGCGGATGGTGCCGGAAAAGAGGCGCGGCTCCTGGAGGACGTAGCCCAAATTGCTTTGCAGCCACAATTGGCTCCGCTCTTTGTAGTTCACGCCGTCGATTTTGATTTCCCCCGCCGTGGGTTCGTAGAAACGGCAGATCAGGTTCACCACCGTGGATTTGCCCGCTCCGGTGGGGCCCACCAGGGCGATGGTCTCCCCCGCCTTGATTTTCAGGTTGAAATCGGACAGGACCTTTTCGCCCTCTTTATACTGGAAATCCACGTGGCAAAATTCCACGTCGCCGTGAAGCGCGGGCCAGTTTTCCTTCTTGGGGTGGAAATTGTCGCCGAATTTTTCCTCCACCTCCGGAGTGTCCACGATATCCGGCTTGGTTTCCAGCAGGGTAAGCACCCGCTCCGCCGCCGCCTGGGCGGACTGCATTTCCGCGAACACGTTGGCGATGTTGCGGATGGGTTCAAAAAACTGCACGGTGTAGTTGATGAACGCCTGAAGCACGCCCAAGGTCATGCCGCCCACCAGCACGGCGCTGCCGCCCTTCCACAAGGCGTAGGCCGTGGCCAGGGAACCCAGCGCCACCACGATGGGCAGGTACACCGCCGACAGGGACGCGGCGCGGACGGAGGATTTTTTCATATCGCGGGTCAGCTCGGTGAATTCCTCCATGTTCATTTCTTCCCGCACCAGGGTCTTGGTGGTTTTGGCACCCATGATGCCCTCGTTGAACGCGCCGGTGATCTTGCTGTTGGTCTTGCGCACCGCGCGGTAGGCTTTCAATATCCTTTGCTGGAACCACCAGGAAACCAGGGCCAGTGGCGGCACCACCAGCATGACCATCAGCGCCATTTTCCAGTTCAGCACCAGCATGGTCACGCTGGCGGCCACCAGCATGACGGCCCCCCAGGCCAAATCCAGCATGGACCAGCCGATGGTTTCCGCCAAACGCTGGGTGTCGCTGGTCATGCGGCTCATCAGGTAGCCCACGGGCATCCGGTCATAATAGGAAAAGGGCAATTCCTGCAATTTGCGGAAGGCCTGCTTGCGGATGGTGTAGCATACGCCCACCTCGATCTTGCCGCCCAGGTACAGGAAATAGAAGATGGACGCCACCTGGATCACCAGGATCAGAAGGTACACGCCGATGAACCCCGGCAGCCCTTCCATGGCGCCCGCGTGATCCAGGTTGGGAATGAAATGGTCGATGGCGTAGGTGGTCATCAGGGGAAACACCACGTCGCATCCCGCCGTCACCGCCATGGTCGCGCCTAACTTGCACAGATCCGGATAGTATTCCTTCGCGTACAGCAGGATCTTCCGCCACAGCGACAGGGAAAACCGCTGGGTATAGTCCTTTTCGTCAAACTGCTGCATAGCCGTTTTTCTCCTCTTTGAATTCTTCCTCCAGGGCGGATTGGATGTTGAAAATCCTGCTGTACAATCCGCCGGAGTGAATCAGCTGCTCGTGGCTGCCCTGCTCGGTGATTTTCCCGTCCTCCATGACCAATATCAAATCGGCCTGGGAGAGCGTCACCACCCGGTGGCTGATGATGATGGTGGTGGCGTCCTTGCCGCGCTTTTTCAGCGCCGCCCGAATCTGCGCGTCGGTTTCCGTGTCCACGGCGGACAGGGAATCGTCGAAAATCAGGATGTCGTTGTCCTTCATTAAGGTGCGGGCGATGGCGATGCGCTGTTTCTGGCCGCCGGACAGGGTCACGCCCCGCTCGCCCACCAGGGTGTCAAAGCCCTTGTCGCTGTCCAGGATGAATCCCTTGGCCGCCGCGTCAATCACCGCCCGGTCGATTTCTTCATCGGAGGCGTCCCGCCGGGCGATGGCCACGTTTTCCTTCAGCGTCTTGGAATACAGAAAGGGTTCCTGCAGCACCAGCCCCACCCGGGAGCGCAAATAATACCGGTCGATTTGGTTGATGGGCGTGCCGCCGATGCGGATTTCGCCCTCCTTTACGTCAAACAGCCGCTGGATCAAATGCGCCACGGTGGATTTTCCGCTGCCCGTGGCCCCTAAAATGGCGACGGTTTTTCCGGCGGGGATGGTGAAGCTCATGTCCCGCAGCACGTCCTTGCCGCTGTCATAGCCGAAGGTGACGTGATCGAACACGATATCACCTTTCAGGCTGGGCTTGATGGTGTCGGGTTCTTCCGGTTCCTCCGGTACGCCCAAAATCTCCTGAATACGATCCAGGGAAACCTTGCTCTTGCCCGCGTCGCTCAAAATGCGGCCCAATTGGCGAATGGGAAACAGCAGCTTCCAGATATAGCTGGTGAAGATGATGAGGCCGCCCACGGTGATCTCCCCCCGAATGGCGAAATACACGCAGGCCAGAAGCGTCATCATGGATTGCAGCATGCTCATCAAATCGCTGGTGGCCCAGTAAACCGCCAAAAGGTTACAGAGCTTGAAGGTTTTCTTCCGGAAATCGGCGGAAGCCTGATCGAACTTCTCCACTTCATATTCCTGCTGGCCGAAGGCGCGCACCACCCGAACGCCGGTCAGGTTTTCCTGCAAAACGGCGCTCATTTTGCCCTCGGCTTCGTCGGACAGGCGGAAGTTCTTGATGACCCACCGGAAAAACAGCCAGGCGAACAGAAAAAGCCCCGGAATCATAATCATGCTGATCAGCGTGATTTTCACGTTTTCGCTGAACATATAGCCAAGGGCGATGGCCACCATGAGCAGGGCGTTCACCACCTGCATCATCTGCGTGGCCAGGAACCGCCGCACGGTTTCCACGTCCGAGGTACAGCGCTGCACCAAATCCCCCGTTTCCGCCTTCACGTGGTAGGCGTAGGGCAGCCGCTGAATGTGGCTGTACAGCCTTTCCCGCAGGGTGAGCGACACGTTTTCGCCCGCAATGGCCTGGGAACGGCCCTTGATATAGCCGAACACGCCGTTCAGCACGTTCAGCCCCACCAGGGCAATGCCCGCGATCCACAAATGGCTTGCCATGAATTCCCTGCCGCCAAAGGTTTCGATCCAGGCGTTCACAAAGCCCGGCATGCGGCTGGGTTCGCCCAGCAGATAATGATCCATGGTTTCGGCCAGAATGATGGGCGTGATAAACTCGATCGCCACGGTGAACACCGTACACACCAGCGCCGTGATAAAATACCGCTTGTTGTCCCCAATCAGCTTTCCCATCAGGCTGGGCTTGCGCTGCTCCATAGGAAATCCCTCCCTACTCAAAACGAAGTATGAAAAAAGGCCATCCGCCTTGCAGCCGATGACCTTGTTATCCCGCTTGATGCGTAAAGCGTTCAGCAGGCTTTGTCAGGCCGCAAAAATGCGCAGAAATATCCCTTGGCTGCAAACAGAACAATCATTTTACGAACGTTCACGAACATTTCCGCGGCCTCCTTTCCTTCAAATTTCGTTCACAGTATAACCGCAACCCGGGGAATTGTCAACCCTCATTTTTCAAACTTTTGCAGAAAATTTCAAGTTCATTCAGCCTGGCGCTTGGTGTCCCGGTTCAGGCGGTTGAGCTTTTCCGCAAGAGCTTCCGTGGTCTCGCCGGGCTTCATGCGCCACAGCCAGTTGCCGCCCACGGTGCCGGGCCGGTTCATGGTGGCCCAGTCGTCCAGGCCCAGCACATCCTGCATGGGGGCCATGGCGATGCGGGCTTTGCTCCCGAACACGGTGCGGATGAAGGCCCAGGACGCGTCCTTGAGCTTTTCAAACCCGGCGATTTCCTTGGCGCTTTCCAGTTCCTCCGGCGTGCAGGTCTTGACGCGGGCCAGGGCGGTCACGTTATCGTGGGTGCCGGTGTAATAGGCGGTGTTCTCCGGAATGTTTTCCGGGATATGCACGTTGGAATCATCCGCGCCGAAAGCGAAAGACAGCACCTTCATGCCCGGATAGCCGGTAAAGGCGATCAGCTCCCGCACCTGGTCGGTGACCAGGCCTAAGTCTTCGGCCACGATGTCCAGCCCCGGCAGCTTCTTGTTCAGGGTAATGAACAAATCCTTCCCCGGCCCGTCGATGTACCGGCCCGTTTTCGCGGTCGTGGCCCCGTGGGGGATGGAATAGTACCTGGCGAAGCCGATGAAGTGATCCACGCGGATCATATCGTACATTTTGCTCAGGTGGCCTAAGCGCTTCACCCACCAGTCGTAGCCCTTCTGTTTCAGATAAGACCAGCGGTACAGGGGATTGCCCCACAGTTGGCCGTCCTCGGAGAAGTAGTCCGGCGGCACGCCCGCCACCCGGCGGGGCACCCGATCCTTGTCCAGCTGGAACACCTCGGGTTTCGTCCAGGTGTCGGCGCTGTCCTCGGCCACATAGATGGGAATGTCGCCGAAGAGCTTGATGCCCAAGCCGTTCACGTAGGTTTTCAGCTCTTTCCACTGCTGGGCGAAGATGTACTGGCACCAGAGATGGAAACGGATTTCCTTATCCAGCTTCTTTTCGTATTTTTTCAGGGTGTCCGGATCCCGCATGCGCGCGCCCTCGTCGGGCCACTTCGTCCACATTTGCAGATCAAAATGCGCCTTGATGGCGGCGAACAGGGCGTAATCGTAGGCCCAATCGTTTTCTTCCCGGAACTTGGCGATGGCCTTTTTCAGCTTCCGTTCGGACTGGGCGAAGGCTTTGCGCAAAAGCCTTGTTTTATGCTCCTGCACCGCGGCGTAATCCACCTGTTCTAAGTTTTCCGGGGTGTAGCGTTCCTCCCCCTCCAGATCCAGATAGCCCGCTTCCGCCAGCTTATCCAGGGAAATCACCATGGGGTTGCCCGCGAAGGTGCTGGGCGACTGGTAAGGCGATTCGCCGTAGCCCGTGGGGCCCATGGGCAGCACCTGCCAGATGCCCATATTGGCGGCATGCAGAAAATCCGCGAATTCATAGGCTTCCTTCCCTAAGCTGCCGATGCCGTCCGGCCCGGGCAGGGATGTAATATGCATCAGAATACCGCTTTGGCGCATGGTAGATCATTCCTCTCAATGATAGTATAGATGGTTTTTACTCCGGCAGCCGAAGCACCAGGCAGGAAACGGGCGGCATGGAGAACGCGTCCCCCGCGGGGGCGGTCATGCCCGCGCAGCCCACCGGGGCGCCGCCCTTGAGGCCCATTTCGTTCAGGTCGATGGCCGCTTCGGCCTTGGGGGAAGCGTTGATGACGACGGCCACCGTGGTTCCGTCCGTCACCCTAAAGGCGCAGACGGAGCTGTTGTCCGTTTCGATGGCGGTCATGACGCCCCGCTCCAGTTCGGGGGCCAGGGCGCGGAGCGCCGTCAGCTGCCGGTACCAGGAAAGCAGGCTGTCCGGATCGGCGGCCTGCACGTCCACGCCCTCGGTCAGGCGCTGCTCCTGATCCGCGTCGGCGGGGGGCTGGCAGGTGAAGCCGTCCCCCTCCCCGGCCCAGAGCATGGGCAGGCGCTTGTTTTCATCCCGCCCGGAGCCGCTCATGCCGATTTCCTCGCCGTAATAGATATAGGGACGGCCGGGCAGCAGCAGATACAGCATGGCCGCCGTTTTCATCTTGGTCTTGTCGGACCGCAGCATGCCCCGGGAGCGGGCCATATCGTGGTTGCTCAGGAAGGGCGCGTCCAGGGAGGCGGGAGAAACGGCTTTCAGGCTTTCGTTCCATTCCGCCAGCTTCTTGCTCACCGGCGCGGCGTTGCCTTTCAGGGCGGCCTTCACCAGCGCGCCCTCCGAGTCCGCCGCGGGAAAATCGAACAGGCTGTCGATGCCGCTCTCGTACAGGGTCAGGATGGTGTTGCCGTTGGTCCAGGCTTCGCCCACGATATAGCAGTCCGGGTCGCCCGCTTTGGCCGTATCGGTGATGAAGCGCAGGAAATCGGCGTTGCGCTGTGCGTCGCCGGTGTAGTAGCTGGTCACGGCGTCCAGGCGGAAGCCCTTCACCCCGTGGCCCTGCCAGAAGGCCATGATGCGGGCGATTTCATCCCGCACGGCGGCGCTGTCTAAGTTCAAGTCCGGCATATGATAGCCGAAAGGCCCCTCATAGTACCAATCGGCCGTGCCCTCCACGATGTGCGCGCCGCTGCCCTGGGAGAAGTGGTACCACTGGAGGTACTCGCTTTCCTTCCCCGCAATCAGCGCCTCCTGGGCTTCCAGGAACCAGGGATGCTGGGAGCTGGTATGGTTCACCACCAAGTCCAGAATGATGCCGATGCCCCTTTCCGCGCAGGCCGCCGCCAGGGAATCAAAATCCGCCAGGGTGCCGAATTCGGGGGCCACGGCATAATAATCCAGCACGTCGTAGTGGTGATAGCTGGGCGAGGGGTGGATGGGGGTCAGCCAGATCCAATCGGCGTTCAAATCCGCGATGTAATCCAGCTTTTCCTCAATGCCTTTCAGGTCGCCCACGCCGTCGCCGTTGCTGTCGGCGAAGGAACCCACGAAGATTTCGTATACAATGCCGCTTTCCGCCCCCGCCGCCGGGGCCAGGGACAGCAGCAGCAGCCCCGCCAGCAGGCAGGCGAAAAGACGGGTGTGCCGGGAAAAACCATGGTGTGCGATCATGTTCCGCCTCCTGTGGCAAGCGTTTTGATGGAAACGCGCTCATAGAACGGAGTACAGAGTCAGGATCGCTCTGTACTCCGTTCTGTGAATGGATCAGTCCTTATTGTACAGCAGGCTTTCTTCCGTCTTGGGGTCAAACAGGTGCATGACCTTGCCGGGGAAGTTGAAGTACAGCTTATTGCCGTAGGACAGGGAGGAACGGGTCGTTTCGTCCAGATCCACGGTGGGCAGGCGCAGGATCACGCTGTCCCCCGCCGCGGTGGAAACGTGGAGATGCAGCTCGGAACCCATCATTTCGTTCACCGTGATGGTGCTTTCAATGGCGTTTTCCTTGTTGCCGAATCGGACGGTGGTATGCTCGGGCCGCACGCCCAGCACGATGTCCATCTCGCCCACGCCCTTCTTCGCCAGGATGGCGTTGTGCTTTTCCTCCAGGGGCACGGTGATGCCCTGCACCTGCACGGCGTAGCCGTTTCCGTTCTTCTTCAGCTTTGCCTTCAGGAAGTTCATCTGGGGCGCGCCGATGAATCCGGCCACGAACAGGTTCTTGGGGGTGTCGAACACCTCCTGGGGCGTGCCCACCTGCTGAATGAAGCCGTCCTTCATGATGACGATGCGGTCGCCCAGGGTCATGGCCTCGGTCTGGTCGTGGGTGACGTAGATGAACGTGGTGTCGATGCGCTTGCGCAGCAGGATGATTTCGGCGCGCATCTGGTTGCGCAGCTTGGCGTCCAGGTTGGACAGCGGTTCGTCCATCAGGAACACCTGGGGTTCGCGCACGATGGCGCGGCCAATGGCCACGCGCTGGCGCTGGCCGCCGGACAGGGCCTTGGGCTTGCGGCCTAAGTATTCAGTGATGCCAAGGATCTCCGCCGCCTGGGTCACGCGGCGATGAATTTCTTCCTTGTCCATCTTGCGCAGGCGCAGGGGGAACGCCATGTTCTCATACACGCTGATGTGGGGATACAGGGCGTAGTTCTGGAACACCATGGCGATGTCGCGGTCCTTGGGTTCCACGTCGTTGACCACCCGGTCGCCGATTTTCAGGGTGCCTTCGGAAATATCCTCAAGGCCTGCGACCATGCGCAGGGTGGTGGATTTGCCGCACCCGGAGGGGCCAACGAACACCACGAATTCCTTATCCTTGATTTGCAGGTTGAAGTCATGCACAGCAACGACTTTTTTATCGTAAATTTTCTTTACATGCTCAAGCGTTACACTTGCCATTGTTCTTTCTCGCTCCTTTCAAAATACCGTCCATACCGTCCGCAGCCTCAATCGTCGCGACTGCCCTTCATGGGCAGATCGCTCGTTTCGGCTGATTTCACCGCCGATTTGTTGCGTCCGCAACCTCAATGGTCGCAACTCCCCTTCATGGGGAGATTGCTTCCTTTCGGTTGATCTCAGCCCAAATGGTATTTCCGCCACAGGCGGCCATTCGGGCTTCGTCCACTGGCGACAATCGGCGGTTCATCCCTTAACGGCGCCGCCGGTCACGCCTTCGACATAATACTTCTGCAGGGCCAGGAACAGGGCGGTAATGGGCACCGCCACCAGCACGCCGCCCGCGCAGAACCGGGTGAAGTAGCCCTGATAGTCGTTCACGTTCACCCAGCGGTACAAGCCCACGGCCACGTTGTAGTTGGGTTCGGAGCCGAAGGCCACATAGCTGGCGAACACGTAATCGCCCCAGGGGGCCATGAAGGCCATCAGCACGGTATAGATGACGATGGGCTTTGCCAGCGGCATGATGATTTTCATGAACACCTGCGCGCGGGTAGCGCCGTCGATGCGGGCGCTTTCATCCAGGGACTTGGGAATGGTGTCGAAGAAGCCCTTGGAGATGTAATAGCCCATACCGGAGGATGCGCAGTAAATCAGGATCAGGCCGGGAATCGCGCCCTCCTGGGTCAGGCCGAGCTGCTTGAGCAGGAAGTACAGGGTGATCATGGTGAGGAAGCCGGGGAACATGCCCAGCACCAGCACCACGTTCATGATGAGCTTGCGGCCCTTGAAGCGCAGGCGGCTCAGGGTGTAGGAAACGGAAAGCACCATGCCCGTCTGGATCACGGAGCAGAACAGGGCGATGAGCAGCGTGTTGCCGTACCACCGGAGGAAATTGCTCTTTTCATCGGTGAGCAGCCAGGTATAATTGTCCAGCGACCACTTTTTGGGCAGCAGGTAGGCCACCATGCCGCCGTTTTCCGTCAGGTAGGACCGGAAGGACTGGAACACCAGGAACACGAACGGAGCGAGCCAGACGATGGAAATGATGACCAGCAGCGTGTAGATGCTGCCGTTGACCCGCCGTTCATGCCCGGCCTTGGAGCGGAGGTTCGCCGGCTTTACTTCCCGGATGACGCCCGCCTCGTGATCTATGACGATATCGACTTCCGGTATTTCATTCTTCTTGCTCATTACTGGAAATCCTCCTCATTCTTAACGGACGGGATCATGTTGTACACGATCAGGTTGATAACGGCGCAGACCAGGAAGACCAGGATGCCCATAACGGCGGCCAGTTTGTAGTTGGTATCCGAAACGGTCATCTTGTACAGCCAGGTGATCAGCAAATCGGTATAGCCCGCGTTGCCAGACAGCTCCAGGGACAGGGGCTTGCCGCCGGACAGCAGGAAAATCACGTTGAAATTGTTGATGTTGCCCGTAAACGAGGTCAGCAGATACGGCCCGGTGACGAACAGCATATAGGGCAGGGTGATCTTCTTGTACATCTGGAAGGCGTTGGCCCCGTCGATGCGGGCGGATTCATACAGGTCGGCGGGAATGTTCATCAAAATACCGGTGGCGATCAGCATCAGGTAAGGAATGCCGATCCACACGTTGATCACGATCACGGTGACGCGGGCCCAGACGGGATCCGTCCAGAAGGGAATGGGCGAGGAGATCCAGCCCCACTGCATCAGGTACGTGTTGATGAGGCCGTCGGCGGCGAACATCTTGCTCACGTACAGCAGGGAAACGAACTGGGGAATGGCGATGGTCATGACTAGGATGGTGCGCCACATTTTCTTGAGTTTGATGCCCTTCTTATTGATCATGATGGCCACCATCATGCCCAGGAAATAGTTCAGGAACGTGGCGAAGAAGGCCCAGATCAGGGTCCAGAGCAGCACCTGGCCGAAGGTGCCGCCGTAGGATGCGCTGTCGGAGGACAGCAGCTGGTGGAAGTTATCCCACCCAACCCAGGTAAACAGCTTGCTGGGCGGCTGATGGGTGGCGTCGAAGTTGGTGAACGCCACCAGGATCATGAACAGGATGGGCAGAATGGTGAAGATGGTCACGCCTAAGGTGGGCAGGGCCAGCAGCGTCTTATGGAACTGCTCGTCCGCCAGGGATTTCAGGTCGTCCTTGGTGGACTTGAGCTTTTTGCCGCTTTTCAGAATCTGCTCGCTGAGCTTGTTCTGCTTCACGTTCATGCGCCAGGTATAGATGAACGCCAGAATGAAGAAGATCGTCAGCACGCCGTAGAGCAGAATGAAGAAGGAGTTGTCGCCGTATACCGTTTTGCGGCCTTCGCGGTAGGTGGCCACGGTGCCCAGGGTACTCAGCTTGCCCAAATAGTAGCAGCCGGAAAATTCCGCGTTGGGCATGAACATGTAAACGTTAAAGATGGTTTGGAACAGGAAGAAAAGCAGGCCTCTCCCCCACTGTCCCCTGGCAAAGGAACCGAAGCCCATCACCAGATAGGACAATTTGGTTTTCCAGTCGCCCTGGACGAAAGTCTGGCAAACGTCCTTGATTTCCGAGCCGATGCCCACGAACAGCTTCACAAAGAAGCGCCCGATGCCCTTCAGGAACCCGGCAAACCCCTTGGGAATGCCGCGGAAGAAATGGCCCAGCTTATAGGCGAATTTGGAAAATCCCGTCAGCTTCAGATAATCCAGATCATTCATTCGATCCCGCCTCCCCGCGTCGATCAGGTGTGCATATTTGTCTGTTCTGAAAAAGGGCCGGGGGCTTTCACCCCCAGCCCCTTGACGAGCAATTACTTTACATAGGAAGCGGCGGTATCCTGGAACGTCTGCAGGGTGGCCATCAGGGTGGCGTCATCCGCGTCGTCCAGCTTGTCGGCCAGCACGTCGTCGCCCAGGCCGGTGGCCAGAGACCAATATTCGTTGGGATACTGGCCCTGAGGCACGGCGAAGGCCAGCTGGGAAGCCAGAGCGGACAGGGCTTCGTCAGCCTGCACAGCTTCGTCCTTCTGGGCGTTCAGGTTGGAGGGACCCCACTTCACGGCGTCGTAACGGGCAATCTGCACTTCTTCGCTGGTGAGGAAGTAAGCCAGCAGGTCGCACAGCACCATCTTGGCCTCGTCGTCCTGGGGCTTCACGCCCATCATCTTGAAGCCGCCGAAGCCGCCCAGCTGGAAGCCGGCCACGGTGGGCAGCTTGGTGGCGGCATAGTTGTCGCCGAAAGCTTCCTTAGCGGAGGAGGCGTCCCAGGTGCCGTCCACGATAGCGCCGATGTTGGTGGCGGCGGACACGGAGGAACCGTTGGCGAAGGCGGGGGACTTGGCGGTCTCGATCATGGCCTTCAGGGCCTTCAGGCCGTTTTCGGAAGCGTAGTCGCAGTTGATGCCCACGAGGTTGCCGGCGTCGTCGGTATCGTAGGTCAGGGTGCAGCCAGCGCCGAAGAAGAAGGCGGTCTGGTACCAGCCGGAGTTGATTTCAAAGTACAGGTTCTTGCCGGCCTTTTCGCAGTCGGCCAGAATGCCTTCCAGGGTGGAAGGATCGGAAACCACGGACTTGTCGTAGTACAGGAAGTAGCCGTTATCGGAGGTCATGGGATAGGCGTACATGGTGTCGCCCAGGGTGACGGCGGCCACAGAGCCAGGATCGTTGGCGGCCTTCACTTCTTCCACCAGATCGGGGTTCACGTCCATCAGAGCGTCCGCGGCAACCAGGCGGGCCAGCTGGTCCTGGGCGAAGCCGAAGATATCAGCGGCGCCTTCCACGTCGACGATCACGTTATTGGCGGCGTCACCCTCGCCCACGGGCTGGACGATGTAGTTCGCGCCGGCATATTCGGGATAGAGAGCTTTGAATTCTTCCACCATTTTCTGGGTGAATTCAACGGTGGCTTCGGCGACCCAGATCTTCACGTCGCCGGAGTAGGGCGCGTTGCCTTCCTCCGCCGCGGCGAAGGACGCCATGGACAGCACCATGGCCAGAACCATTACCAGAGCAAGAACCTTTTTCATTGGAATTTCCTCCTTTTATTTCTCACACGGAATCACCGTGCTGAGTTCAAAATGATCACGCGCCGGGGGCGGCTTCCTGAACCGATTCGCGGATTTCCAGTTTGGCCCCCACCGTCACATGGCGGGCGGGCGCGCCGTTTTCCAGCATGTCCCGCAGGACGGAAACGCTCTTGCGGGCGATTTCCTCCACGGGCTGCACGATGGTGGACAGCCGGGGCACCGTGAACTGGCCGGTCTTCATGCCGTCCACTCCGATGACGCTCACGTCCCGCGGCACCCGTTTGCCCAAATCGGCCAGCGCGCGGATCACGCCCAGGGCCACCGTATCGCTCATGCAGAAAACGGCGGTGACTTCCGGGCTGCGCCGGAAGAAGGACAGCGCCGCGGCGCAGGAATCATCCAGGGTAAACCGGGTTTTTACATAATAGTTTTCGTTAAAGGCGATGCCCCGCTTTTCAAACGCGTCCAGCACGCCTAACATCCGCAGGGCGGGACAGTCCTGCCCACTGCGCTCGCCGCCGAAAACGGCGATTTGCTTGTGCCCCCGATCCAGCAGCGCTTCCACGGCGGCGCAGGCCATTTTTCTGTCGTCGATGGAAATGGAGGAAGCCCGCGCCATGGGCGTGCCCGCGGCGGACACGGTGGCGAATACCATGGGGATGTTCACGCCGTCCAGCACCGCGCAGCGCTCGTCAATGCGGCTGCCCACGAAGATCAGCCCCGTCACGCGCCGCCTTTGCAGCAGCGCCAGGGCGTAGCGAAATTCGTCCTCCGATTCGTCGATGTATTCCGTCAGCAGCGCCGCCTTGCTGCCGTGGCCGCACAGCAGCATTTCCTCCGTCAGCGCGTTCAGAAAGGGGTTCTGCCGGCCGCGGATGATCACGGCGATGGTCTCGATTTCCGCCTGTTTCAGGCTGCGGGCATGGTGGTTGACCACAAAATGGCATTCCGCCATCACCTTGCGCACCCTGTCCTGGGTATCTTTGCTTACGTCGGGCCGCTGGTTCAGCACACGTGAAACAGTCGTGACGCTCACGCCCGCTTTTGCCGCCACGTCCCGGATGGTATATACTTTCATTCCGGCCTCCTTTTCAGCGGCGCTATGCGATACCGTTATCGGTAACGTTTTCAATTGACCATATTTTATCACGCCGTTTCGGGAGTGTCAATAAGAAATTCGTGATTTTTTACCATTTTTTTACCGTTCCGTCTATGCTTCTCTGCGGCCATCCTATGCCGGGCGGGGCGAAAAAAGAAATCATTTTTTTATCCGAAATGCGCAAATCATCAAGACAGGACCGCCCGCCCGTGCTATACTGTACACGATCACGTGATCCGGATGCGGAAAGGAGGTGTGCGGTGAATAATTTCTTCATTCTTTCGGACGCCCTGGACTATATCGAAAGCAACCTGAAAAGCGAAATGAGCCAGCAGGAAATCGCGGATCACTGCCGCTGTTCCCTTTCCTCGCTGCAAAAGCTGTTCCGGTACGCGTTCCACATCGGCGTTTCGGACTATGTGACCCGGCGGCGGCTCACCTGCTGCGCCCGGGAGCTGATTTCCACCAGCAAAAGCGCCCTGAATATCGCCATGGACTGGGGCTATAATTCCCCGGAAGTGTTCACCCGCGCCTTCACCCGCGTATGGGGGGAATCCCCCGCCGCGTTTCGCAAAAAGCGCCGGTTTTCCGGCCTGTTTCCCAAATTTGAAATACCGAAAAACGAAAAGGGAGTGTTTGACATGACGGAGCTGCACCGCAAATACGTGATCAGCGAACTGTACGATTACCTGACCGCCAACCGCAGCGCTTATCTGATCGGCTTTGACATCAAGCATCTGGTGCCCATCAATGAAATTTCTAACAAGGCCGGGGATATCGCCATCCGGGATTCCCTGAAGCGCATCGAGGAAGCGGCGGAGGAAAACATGCTGCTTTTCCGCATCGGCGGGGACGAATTTGTGCTGGCTACCGGCAGCGCCGACCCGAAAGTCGCCGACGCCATCATAGAAAAGGTGCTGAGCCGCAATGAAGAAGCCTTTGAATGGGAAGGCAAAAAGATTCCCCTTTCCCTCTACGCCGTCAAATTCCTGATCCCCGACCGTTCCATCCGCTACGGCGAGCTGTTCACCGAAATCCATCAAACCCTGAATTCCGTAAAATATGACTGAGCAGCCGTGCTTGCGTGCCCGCCGGTTTCCGGCGGGTTTTTCTCTGTTTTTTCCTTGACAGGAAATCAGTACGGAATACAATAAAATCATCCTGAACGGCGAGGTGATTTTCATGCGCATCCGTTCCGCCCGGCCCGAAGACGCGGAAGCCCTTTTGACGATTTACGCGCCCTATGTGGAGAAAACGGCCATTACCTTTGAATATGAGGTTCCTTCCATTCAGGATTTCGCCCGCCGGATCACGGAAACGTTGAAGAGTTTCCCCTATCTGGTATTGGAGGACGGCGGAGAAATCCGGGGCTACGCCTACGCGGGGACCTTCAAGGGCCGGGCGGCTTACGACTGGGCGGTGGAAACCACCGTTTACATCCGCCAGAACGCTCATGGGAAAGGCTACGGCAAAGCGCTGTATACCGCCCTGGAGGACGAATTAAAACGGCGGCATTTCCTGAACGCCTACGCCTGCATCGCGTACAGCGAAACGGAAGACGAAACGCTGACCCACGCAAGCCCGCTCTTTCACGAGCATATGGGCTATACCCTCAGCGGCACGTTCCGCAAGTGCGGCTGCAAGTTCGGCCGCTGGTACGATATGATCTGGATGGAAAAGCACTTGGGCGACCATCCAAGCGACCCGCTGCCCGTCCAAAGAGCATAAATCGCCGCTGCCCGCCATAGAATCAAGCGGGAGGTGGTGGTAATGTCCTGGCGGCGGGAAGACGAGGTGCGCGTGCAGTGCTATCCCAGCGGCAGGAGCCTTTCTCTCCGCATCGCCGGGTATGTGCTGATCGGCGCGGGAGTCATTCTGATCCTGCTGTGCGTGCCCTTCTGGGCATGGCTGGCGCTGGTCGGCGCGGCGCTGATTCTGCTGGGACTGCTGCTGATTCGGAAATAGGAGGCGGGAAAGATGGCGATGCGGGTGATCTGCGTGAAAGCGCCCCGGGGCCTGCGGGGCTTGCTGCGGATATTCACCAGGGAGAAAAAGACAGCCAAATAGAAGAAAGGACGCGGAATCAAAGCCGCGTCCTTTATGCTGTCATGGAGAAAATGGGAACAGAGTTCAGCGTTCAGATGTAACTGTTCAGTCGAGCATGGTTTATCCATAATGTTTGGATATAAGACCGTAGGGGCGGATAATATCCGCCCGCCCATTGCCGGATGTCACGAACGCCGGAAAAATCAACAAACGCATCATGCTGCGCGAGGCGGGCGGATATTATCCG
>JAFSNT010000090.1 GCA_017443295.1 Clostridia bacterium | reverse complement strand
GGCTCATACGCGCCGGATACTTTGACTTATCCGAAGCGTATGAGCGCATTCAGTCTGCTTGTATTGGACGCGCCGTGTACCGAACGGTACGCACGGTGCGGTGAGAGGACGGGGGTTAGCCACCCCCTCCTACTCGATCGATGAACGGTTCAGGCGTTTTTCTTTCCGCCGTTTTTGATCTCCCATTTGTTTTCGTACATCAGTTTATCGGCGCGGCGCACCACGTCGTTCACCGTGTCGTCCTTTTTGATATTATAGACCGCCACGCCCCGGGCCACGTTCACCTGATTCCACGCGTCCGCTTCCCTGGCCCGGCTTTCCGCGCAGGCTTCGTCAAAGCGCGCCAGCAGCTCGTCCCGATGCTCGTAATCGGTTTTTTGCAGGATCACGGCGAATTCGTCCCCGCCGATGCGGAATACGGGGCTGTGAACGAAGGTATGGCACACCAGGGAACAGGCCGCTTTCAGGTAAAGGTCGCCCTTTTCGTGGCCCCACCGATCGTTGATGACCTTCAGATCGTTGCAGTCGATCATGCAGATGGCGAATTCCTTCTGCCCTTTCGCCTCGGCCAGCTCCGCTTCCATGTTCCGCACGTAAATATCGAACGCGCCGCGATTGTGCACGGAGGTCAGGGCGTCGGCATACGCCAGATCGTTCAAGCCGCTGATATAGTTCTTTAAGTGATCCACCAGATGGCTCACCGTGCGCGTCAGCACGCCCACCTCGTCGTTTCCGTCGTCGCGCAGCTCAAAGTCATAGCTGCCCTCGTCCAGCTTCCGCGCCGCTTCGGTGAGCTTTTGCAGCGGTTTGGTGATTTTCCCGGTCAGGTGGTAAGTGAGCAGGATGAACACCGCCAGCACGATCACGGAAACGGCGATCATGGAGCGGATCAGCTGCTGCCAGTTTCCGTTGATTTCGGAAACGGGCACCGTCACGTTCAGGCGCATGCCGTTATGCAGCGGCATCCATACCGCCAGCTTTTCCACGCCCTCATACTGGTAGCGGATCAGCTTATCGTCGCTGAGCAGCTCGCCGGGCACCGGGAGATTCGCCGTTTCGTTTATCTTGGGATGGTAAATCAGTTTTCCGCTGGCATCGTTGATAAAAGCGCAGCCGTGGCCGTAGAGACGAATGTGGTCCACCTGCTCCGTCAGGACGGAAAAGTCGATTTCAATGCCGATCACGCCGATGAAGCGATCCTTCCAGTACACCGGCACGTTATAGGAAATCACCCGCGCGCCCAAGGTTTCCGTGAGATAGGGCGGCAGCCATACGGAGCTGCCCGTGGCCCGGGGCACCGTGAACCACACCAGCGCCGAGGTGTCCGTCAGGTCATAGGATGAAATATCCGTTACTTCATGCTCCTGAAAGCCCGTTTCCGGGGTGTAGATGTACCAGAAGCCCTTCAGCGTATCGGAAACGGTGGGATCAATGCGGTAATAATACGTCAGCACGCCCTCCGTGCTGAAAACGGTGCGCTCAAAAACGGTCCGTATGCGCTCCAGGTGATCCTTCAGCTGGGATTCGTCCGTTATGCCGTTCAGATCGTTTTCCACAAAGCCGGAAACGATGCGCACTTCCTTTTCCACACTCTCAAAATAGGCGTCCAGGTTCTTTTCCCCGGTTTCGCAAAGCAGCTGCAATAGGTCTTCCGAACTGCTGCTGCCCGTGTTCTTCACCGCCAGCACGCCAAAGAGCGTGGCGATGGACGTGGCGACCACGATCGCGCACAGCGTCAGCAGAATGATTTTCGTTCGTATCGAGTTCACGGCTGGATTCCCTCATTTCTCCGGCGGGACGCTTTCAGATTCCAGATATTTTCCAGGGAATATTATACCGAAAATTTTGCCTGTACGCAAGGCCGGACAAAAAGAAAAACATTCCGCAAAAAGCAAAAATCCTGCCGACTTTCGTCGACAGGATTTTCGCTTTGGCGCGCCCTGGGGGATTCGAACCCTCGACCTTTTGATTCGTAGTCAAACACTCTATCCAGCTGAGCTAAGGGCGCACACGCTGTTCTCCCGAACAGCTTGATTAGTATAGCAGATGTTCGAGGAAAATGCAAGGGGTAATTTGCAGTTTTTTTAAAAAATATTTTTGAAAAAAGGGTTGACAGGGAGGGAAAACGTGGTACAATGTGATTGAAGGTCAAAGAAAGTCAGTAAATTGATCTTCGGATGACGATACTATCCCGAATGGGGGTTGATCTTATGAGCAACAATCAGTACACCCAGAAATCCATGGAAACCATTCAGCTGGCCCAACGGCTGGCCCAGGAGCGGGGCCATCAGCAGTTGGAGCAGGCCCATCTGCTGTCCGCCCTGCTGAACCTGCCGGAGGGGCTGATCCCGCAGCTTTTGTCCAAGATGAACGTGGATGCGGACGCCCTGCGCCAGGGGACGGACGGCATCATGCAAAAGCTGCCCCAGGTGCGGGGCCTTTCCCGGGAGGAGGGCAAGGTCTACGTTTCTTCCGATATGGATAAGGCTCTGCGCGCCGCGGCGGACGAAGCGGCCCGGATGAAGGACGAATACATTTCGGTGGAGCATTTGTTCCTGGCCCTGATCAAGACGGCGGACAAGGAGCTTGCCCCCCTGTTCAAGCGGCTGAACGTTTCGGAGGGCGCGTTCCTGAAAGCCCTTTCGACCGTGCGCGGCGCGACGAGAGTGACCAGCAACAACCCGGAGGACACCTACGACGCGCTGGCCAAGTACGGCTCCGATCTGGTGGACATGGCCCGGAAGGGTAAGCTGGATCCCGTTATCGGCCGCGACAGCGAGATCCGGGACGTGATCCGCATTCTGAGCCGCAAGAGTAAGAAATATCCCGTGCTGATCGGCGAGCCCGGCGTGGGCATAACCGACATCGCCGAAGGGCTGGCCCTGCGCATCGTGCGCGGCGACGTACCGGACAGCCTGAAAGACCGCTCCGTATTCTCCCTGGACATGGGCGCTCTGATCGCCGGGGCCAAGTTCCGGGGCGAATTTGAGGAACGCTTGAAG
>JAFSNT010000089.1 GCA_017443295.1 Clostridia bacterium | reverse complement strand
TACGCCGTTTTTCACCGGGAACCGTAAGGTTCTCTGTGTGATTACCTGCGCTGCATGGCAGCGAAGCATTCGCTGCAATACACGGGGCGGTCTTCCCGGGGCTGGAAGGGCACCTGGGTGGGCTTGCCGCAGTTCGCGCAGATGGCGTCGTGCATTTCGCGGGGAGCGCCGTTGTTGCGGGCCGCCTTGTGGGCCTGACGGCACTCACGGCAGCGGGTGGGTTCATTCTGGAAACCCTTTTCAGCGTAGAATTCCTGTTCGCCTGCGGTAAACACGAATTCCTTGCCGCAGTCACGGCACACCAGCGTCTTGTCCTGATACATTGTTTCTGTGACCCCCTGATATATGTAGTGGATTTGATTGGCCGCGGCTGACCTGGTTTTTGCCCCCACACTCGCCGGCTGGAACATTGCTCTGCGCAATCGCGCCCTCACGCCGTCCTCTCGCGCCTGAAGCGCGGCCGGGCTTACTTCTAGACCGCACCATGCTCACCGGAAATTTTTTTCGGCTTACGTGGACCGTTTTGCCTGCGACTGGCATCGGCTTGCAACCACAGACCCGATTCAGCCAACCGGGAACCATTATATCCTGTTTTTATCATAAACGCAAGTATATTTCTCAAATTTTGAAAAAAATCCTGCAAAAATGCCAAGATGTGTGCAGTTATACTTCTCTGCTTTGCAGCAGCGCCCGATAAGCGGCCTCCTGCCCGGCCTGGGCGCAGGCTTTTACGTCCATACCGGAAAGCAGGGACAGGGTAAGGCCGGCGCACAGCGCGTCGCCCGCCCCGGTGGCCGGGAGGGTGGGCAGGAGCCGGGCGGGTTCGTGGCCCGCCTGGGAAGCGTCGGCGTAATACACGCCCTCCGCGCCCAAGGAAATGAACGCGCGCTTCACCCCGGCACGGAGCAGCGCCGCCGCCGCTTTTTCGATGTTCCTTTCGCCCGTCAGCGCTTCCGCCTCCATGCGGTTGGGCTTGATGGCGGTCAGATAGGGGAGGATCGAAAGGACGCGGGGCGCTTTGGCGCAGTTGACGGGGTCCAGGATCAGGGGTACGGCGGCGTGGGACGCGATATACTGGAGCGTGTCGGGGGAGAGGTTGGCGTCCAGCACGCAGGCGTCGGACCGGTTCAGCGCGTCCATCCTGCTTTCCATGGCCTCCGGCGTCAGCTTTTCCATGGCGGACATATCGTTCACCGCCAGCACCATATCGCCCTTGTCGTCGTGGATGCACAGATAACAGGGGGCGGGGCAGGACGTGGCGACGGAAAGGGAAAGATCAATGCCCGATTCTTTGCACAGCCGCGAAAGCATCTCCGCCCGCTCGTCGCAGCCCAGGGCGGTGATCAAACGCACGCGCGCCCCCGCCTCGGAAAGCCGCGCGGCGATGTTCCGCCCCACGCCGCCGGGGCGCAGGGTGATTTTGCCCGGGGTAGAATCCCGGGACAGCAGCGGCACGTCCGGCGTAGCCAGCAGGTCCAGGTTCATGCCGCCCACAACGGTCACACTGAAATCATTCATCGTCCTGCTCCAGCAAATCCGCCGCCTCGGCGAGCTTTTTGATGGCCTCGTCCATTTTCCGAATATCCTGACGGATCGCGTCGTTTTCCTTTTCATCCAGCAGCTCCTGGGCTTCGTCCCTGATATCCTCCAGGTCGGCCATCAGGTCGTTCAGGCCTTCCGCGATATCCGCCATATCGGCCCGGTAGCCTGTGGGAATGGTGATTTTCATGCGCTGACGCCTCCAATTTCTTCTATTTATATTTCGATTATACGCCAATCCCGGCCTGATTTCAAGAACGTATCTCCGGCAGCGGTTCACCCGATATTCAGCGATTTATTCAGGCTCGGTGGGATATACGCGCGTCCATCTGTGTAAAATGACAAAAAATTGCAGCATTTAAAACATTTCAGTTGCTTTTTTTCCATTCTTGCGGTAGAATAAGAGGCGATATCGAAAGAGGAGGTGCGTTTCCCATGCGCTCTGTACCCATCAAGCTCAGCTTTGCCGAGGAAGTGAAAACCTTCGTAAACATGGTGAACCGGTATCCCTATGAAGTGGACCTGCGGGCCGGCCGCCATGTGGTTGACGCCAAATCCATCTTAGGCATTTTCTCCCTGGATCTGAGCAAGCCCATCACCATGGATGTATACGAGGATAACTGCGACGATCTGATCGCCGACATCCAGCCCTTTACCATCTGATTTGCCAGGCAGCGCAAAAAAGCCGCGCGACGGAAACGCCCGCGGCTTTTTTGCGTGCCAGGAACGCGCCGCGAAAAAGAATAGATTGTATCTGATTTGCATTTTTTTTCGTAATTACTTGTAAAATAGCCGAAAAAATTGTATGATGCAATGCGAAAACCTTAGAAATAGGAGATGAAACCCATGAAAAAGATTCTGGCTCTGATCATGATCCTCGCGCTGATGGCGCCCGTTTTCGCCCTGGCGGACGATATGCCCGTCGTGAAGATCGGCGTGTATGAACCCGCCTCCGGCGACTCCGGCGCGGGCGGCAAGCAGGAAGCCCTGGGCGTGCAGTACGCCAACGTTGTGACCCCCACCGTTACCATCGGCGGCGTGGAATACAAAGTGGAGCTTGTCCAGGCCGACAACGGCTCCTCCACCGATAAGGCCCCCTCTGCCGCGCAGAAACTGGTCTCCGAAAACGTGAGCGTGGTGCTGGGTTCCTACGGCTCCGGCGTATCCATTGCCGGTTCGCAGTATTTTGCCGACGCCAAGATCCCCGCCATCGGCCTGACCTGCACCAATCCCCAGGTGACCGCGGGCAACAGCCATTACTTCCGCGTTTGCTTCCTGGATCCCTTCCAGGGCACCGTTCTGGCCAACTACGCCTCCAAGGCGCTGGGCGCTACCACCGCGTACTGCTTAGGCGAGCTGGGCAACGACTATGACCAGGGCCTGATCACCTACTTCAAGCAGGCCTTTGAAGCCCTGGGCGGCACTGTGATCAAGGAAGACTTCCCCACCGGCAACTCCGACTTTACCTCCTACCTGACCAACGCCGCCATGTACGGCGCGGATGTATTCTTCTGCCCCGTGTCCATCGCCTATTCCACCCAGATTATTTCCCAGGCCGCGGGCCAGGGGATGGAAATCCCCATCTTAGGCGGCGACACCCTGGACAGCAACGTGGTGGCGCAGGCCGCTACCGGCACCAACGTGAAGATCATCATCACCACCTTCTATCAGGAAGGCGCCAACGCTGAATTCGACGCGGGCTTCAAGGCCTGGCTGAACAGCGACACCGAAGCCCTGACCAACAACGGCGGCAACGATATGATCGCGGCCGTGTCCGTCATGGGCTATGACGGCTACTACATGGCCCTGGCCGCGCTGCAGGCCGCCGGCACCATTGATTCCGCCGCTGTGATGGCCATTCTGCCTTCCGTGGAAATCGACGGCGTGTCCGGCCACATTGCCTTTGATGGAAACGGCGACGCCATCCGCACCTCCGCTTTCGTCAAGACCATTGACAACGCCACCGGCGAATGGGTGTTCGTTTCCGAACAGACCGTTGACTGAACCTGATCCACGGGAAGAATAAAACTTGCGCTCTGCGGCGGAAGCAGGCTCGCTTCCGCCGCGGTTCTATATCGTAATCGTATCGTTTGAACGAAAGGGAGTGCTCCGACCGTGTGGGATACCGTTTTCCCCTACCTGCTTTCCGGTATATCCGTAGGCGGGCAATACGCGCTGATCGCCATTGGATACACCATGGTTTACGGCATTCTGCGCCTGATCAACTTTGCCCACGGCGACGTGTTTATGGTGGCGGGCATCGTGATGGTGTATATCGTGGCGGCGGGCGTGCCGCTTTGGCTGTCCATTCCGCTTGTGCTGATCGTTACGGCGCTTGTGGGCTTCCTGATCGAGCGCATCGCCTATAAGCCCCTGCGCTCCGCCCCGCGCATGAGCGTGATGATTTCCGCCATCGGCGTCAGCTACACCCTGCAAAACCTGGTGCTGTACATCACCGGCGGCCTGAACAAGCAGTATCCCACCATTCCCTGGATTTCGGAAACCATCGTGCTGGGCGCGGCGAAAACCAAGCTGGTCACGGTCATCACGCCCATCCTGGTGATCATTCTGGTGGCGGCGCTGGTGACGCTGATCAACAAAACCAAAATAGGCATGGCCATGCGCGCCGTCAGCAAGGATTTTGAAACCAGCCAGCTCATGGGCATCAAGATCAACAACGTGATTTCCGCCACGTTCGTGATCGGTTCCTTCCTGGCGGGCGTGGGCAGCGTGCTGTATTTCACCAATTATTCCACCGTCATCCAGACCTCCGGCGCCATGCCGGGCCTGAAAGCCTTCGTGGCGGCGGTGTTCGGCGGCATCGGCTCCATTCCCGGGGCGGTGATCGGCGCGTTCATCATCGGCATCATGGAGAATATCATCAAGGGCCTTGACGTGATCCTGTTCAAATCCGGCATCATCGACAAGCCCCTGGGCCTTGCCACCTTCTCCGACGCGTTTACGTTCGCCCTGCTGATCGTGATTCTGGTGGTCAAGCCGACGGGCCTGTTCGGCGAAGCGGCCACGGATAAGGTGTGAGGTGAGCAGAATGAACAAAGAGCAATCCAAACGCCCCTTTATTGTGACCTGGGTGGTGGTCGCGCTGATTTACGCGGCGGTGTTCATCTCCGAACAGATTTTGCCGCCTTCCTCCATGCTGTTTACGGTGCTGAAAAAAGGCGCTACCTACGCGCTGGTGGCCGTGTCCATGAACCTGCTCAACGGCTTCACGGGTATTTTCTCCCTGGGTCAGGCGGGCTTCATGCTCATCGGCGCTTACGTGTACGGCATTTTCACCATTCCCCTGGAAATGCGCGCCCAGGTGTACCAGTATTTTAACGGCGGCCTGGTGCAGTTCACGGTGCCCGTGGTCATCGCCATGATCCTTTCCGGCCTTGCGGCGGCGTTCTTCGCCTTCCTGATCGGCCTGCCCGTGCTGCGGTTAAAGAGCGACTATTTGGCCATCGCCACCTTAGGCTTTGCCGAAATCATCCGGGCCATCTTCCAGTGGAACAACTTAGGCCCCCTGACCAACGGCTCCAACATGCTGCGCCTGTTCCCCAGCTTTAACGATTTCAACATCAAGGACGCGGACGGGAACGTGGTCGTGTATCTTTCCACCCTGATTCCCTTCATCATCGCGGGCGTGTGTATTTTCCTGATCGTGATGCTGATCCGCTCCAACTACGGCCGGGCCTTCAAGGCCATCCGGGACGACGAGGTGGCGGCGGAGGCCATGGGCATCAATCTGGCCCACCACAAGCAATTGGCCTTCTGCATTTCCTCCTTCTTTGCCGGGGTGGGCGGGGCCATGCTGGCCATGTACCAGACCACCGTGCAGGCCAAGAGCTTTACTTCCGCCATGACCTATGAGATTCTGCTCATTGTGGTCATCGGCGGCGTGGGTTCCATCACGGGCAGCGTGCTGTCCTCCTTCCTGTTCGTGGCCTGCTCCGAATGGTGGCTGCGGTTCCTGGATGAAAAGCAGATGATCGGCAATTTTGAAGTGCCGCTGCTGCGCAACGGCTTCCGGCTGGTGGTGTTCTCCGTGATCATCATGATCGTGGTGCTGTTCTTCCGCCGGGGCATCATGGGCGATCGGGAGCTATGGGATATGGGCAATAAAGCCGAAAGGGGGGCGAAGCAATGAGTGAAAACGTGCTGCGGCTGGAAAACATCACAATGCAGTTCGGCGGCGTGGTGGCCGTGAACGATTTTTCCATGCATGTGGACAAGGGGGAGATCGTGGCCCTCATCGGCCCCAACGGCGCGGGAAAAACCACGGCCTTCAACTGCGTCACCGGCGTGTATCAGCCCACCAACGGCGCGGTGTATTTCCATGATAAGGTGATCGCCGCCAATCATCCCACCGGCAAAATGAAGCATATGTACGCCGGGTCCGACGCGGACAAGTTTACCGGCATGCGCGTGGTGATGACGCCGGACAAGATCACCAAGTTAGGCATTGCCCGCACCTTCCAGAACATCCGCCTGTTCAAGAGCCAAACGGCCTTTGAAAACGTACTCATCGCCACCCACCTGCGCAGGACCAGCAACGTGTTCACCTCCGCCTTTCACCTGAACGGCAGGGAGGAAATGCGCAACCGCATCAAAACCAGCGACCTGCTGGACATCGTGGGCCTCAAGGACGTGGCCAACGAAAAAGCCACCTCGCTGCCTTACGGCATGCAGCGCCGCCTGGAAATCGCCCGCGCCCTGGCCACGGAACCCACTTTGCTTTTGCTGGACGAACCGGCGGCGGGCATGAATCCCCAGGAAACGCTGGAATTGGGCGCGTTCATCCAGAAGATCAAGAAGGATTTTGACCTGACCGTGTTCGTGATCGAGCATCACATGGATCTGGTCATGGGCATTTCGGATCGCATCTATGTGGTGGAGTTCGGCAAGCTGATCGCCGAGGGCACCCCGGAGGAAATTCAGAACGATCAGAAGGTCATCGACGCCTATTTGGGAGGGAATGACGAATGAGCCTGCTGTATATCAAGGATTTAAAGGTCAGCTATGGCGGCATTGAAGCCATCAAGGGCATTTCCCTGAGCGTGGAAAAGGGCGAAATCGTCACCCTGATCGGCGCCAACGGCGCGGGAAAGTCCACCACCCTGCGGGCCATTTCCGGCCTGGTGCCCATTCAGGACGGCACCATCACCTATGACGGCCAGGTGATCAGCGGCCAAAGCCCCCAGAAGATCGTATCCGAGGGCATCGGCATGGTGCCGGAGGGCCGCCGGGTGTTTCCCAACCTGACGGTGCTGGAAAACCTGAAAATAGGCGCGTATCTGCGCAAGGACGATCTTGATCCCGATATCGACCACGTGTATCAGCTGTTTCCCCGGCTGAAGGAACGCTCCTGGCAGCCCGCCGGCACCCTGTCCGGCGGCGAGCAGCAGATGCTGGCCGTGGGCCGGGCCATGATGATGCGCCCCAAGCTGCTGATGATGGACGAACCCTCCCTGGGCCTTGCGCCCCTGGTGATCCGTGACATTTTCCGCATCATCCAGACCCTGCACGAGGAAGGCATCACCATCCTTCTGGTGGAGCAGAACGCCAACGCCGCCCTGCGCATCGCCGATTCCGCTTACGTGCTGGAAACGGGCAACATCACCATGCACGGCACCGGCAGGGAACTGCTGGACAATCCCCAGGTGAAGGAAGCCTATTTGGGAAAAAAGCGCGCCGCGACCTGATACAAACCCAAAGAAAACCGCCTCTGCTCAATGATGAACAGAGGCGGTTTTCTTTGCGCAAACGGTTTATTCCGCGGCGGTTTCCGGAGCGGCGGTCAGGGCGTCGATGGCTTCCTGGTTATACACGATTTTATGTTCGGCCTTCCAGGCTTCCAGCGCTTCCTTATAGAAGGAATTGACCTTTTCCGTATAAAGGGACTCCTGGATTTCCTCGCTGATTTCGCTGGACAGATCAATCGTGCCGCCCGGAATATCCTTCTGGTAATACAGGATGTGGATGCCGTAGGAGCCGATCACCGGATCGGAGAAATCGCCGGGCTTCTGCATTTTTTCGCTGAACGCGGCGGCGGTAAAGGCGGCGTCATAGATCACGCTGTCCTTGTGTACCAGATAGCCCTCGGCCAGGGTGGCGGGGTCGGCCATGCCGGTGTCTTCGCCGTACTGGGCGATCAGATCCACAAAGCTTTCACCCTTTTCCAAACGGGCGTAAATATCGTCGATCTCCGCCTGCTTGCTGGCCAGCACGGCGGCCTGGGCGGCTTCCATGGCGGCTTTCAATTCAGCGTCGCCGTCCGGGTTTTCTTCGCTCTTGCTTTCCTCATAGGCGGCCTGGGCTTCGGTGTACGCGGTCAAAAGCGCGTCGTCCACCTTCATCAGGATGTGGATGATGCTCCGGTAGCCTTCGGGGGTAAACCAGAATTCCATGCCGTAGTAAGCCTTGTACAGCTCGTAGAGGGCCACGTTGCCTTCCACGGCGGCCTGATGCTGGGCGGCGGTGGCTTCAAATTCGGCGCGGATCGCTTCTTCGGAAACGGCCGTGTCCTTGCCTTCCAGGATCTTCTTTTCCAGCTTGTCATAGGTCGCGTTCACCTTCAGGTTTTCCTCGAACGCTTCCTCGCTGTAGCCGAATTCGCTGAAATAGGCCACGCCTTCTTCACGAACCTGGGCACGGGCTTCGTCGGTGTCCTCCGTCAGGAAATAGCTCACATAGGAATCCAGGGCGCTTTCCCATTCGCTGTGGGCTTCGTTGCGGAAGGCTTCCAGTTCTTCTTCGGTAAACTGATCCAGGCCCCATTCGGTGATTTTGCTTTGCACCGTCTTATCCTGCACAAAGTACTCGATGGCCAGTTCATAGTCGTCTTCGGCGGCATAGCCCGCGCTGACCAGCTGATCCAGCACGTCTTTTATGGTTTCAAGGCGGTATTCCTCGCCGTCCATGGTGACCAGCACGGGGTTTTCCGTATTTTCCTCGGCAACGGCGGCACAGCAGCCCAGCGCCAGCACCAGCGCCATGCACAGCGCCCAAATTCGGTTCAGATGACGGATCATAAAGGTTCCTCTCTTTTCTCCCCGGTGAAACGGGGTCATTCGCGTTCCTATTATGGCACAGGTTCACGCGTTTCGCAAGCGTTTTTCCTGTACGCCGATGAATGTTACAGTCTGTTCACGATTTGCTCTTTTCCTTTTTACGTTTTTCCAGCGCTTGCCAACGAAAAGAAAAACGTGCTATACTGGGGTCTGGAAGCGCTTCTTCTGAAAAAAGCCGTTTAAGGCTTCCCGGCAGGGCTGCTCCAGCACGCCCCCGGCGCAGTGTACGCGATGGAAAAAGGCGGGATCCTCCGGCAGGGCGTACACGCTGCCGCAGCAGCCCTGGCGGGGATCGTAGGCCCCGAACACGCAGGCTTCCGCTTCCGCCATCATCAGCGCTCCGGCGCACATGGGGCAGGGCTCCAGGGTCACGTACAGGGTACACCCGTGCAGGCGGCGAACGCCCAGCGCCTGGCAGGCCCGCTCCATGGCCAGCATTTCGGCATGGGCGAAGGGACGGTTTTCCCCCCGTTCGTTGTGCGCCCGGGCGATCACGCGCCCGTCATACACCACCACCGCGCCCACCGGCACCTCGTTTTCGTCTTTTTTCGCTTCCAGCAGCGCTTCCCGCATAAAGGCTTCATGCTTGAACACTTCCTATCACCACCCGCCCAACTATACCATAACGCCCATTTGAAAGCAAGGAGGAAAAACCATGAGCAACGAGACCCTGCGTCTGATTTCCGCCCGCCGCAGCCACCGCGCCTATGAAAGCACCCCCATCACGGAGGAGCAGCTCAACGCCGTTTTGCGGGCGGCGGTGGAATCCCCCTCCGCCGTGAACCGCCAGCCCTGGCATTTTACCGTGGTCCGCAATCAGGAATTGCTTGACGAAATGAACCGGGCCGTGTGGGAGCAGATGATGAAGCGCGACGCGGGAAAACGCAGCCCCCGCTTTGCCGACAGCACGTTTCATGTGTTCTACCACGCGCCCACGGTGATTTTCATTTCCGGCATGCCGGATAACCCCTATACGCCCATCGACGGCGGCATCGCCGTGGAAAACATTGCCTTGGCGGCGGAAAGCTTGGGACTTGGCAGCGTGATCCTCGGCATGCCCCGGGACGCTTTCGCCGGGGAAAAGGCCGACGAATTCCGTAAAGCCCTTCATTTTCCCCAGGGCTGGGATTTTGTGATCGCCATCGCCATCGGCGTGCCCGCGGATACCAAGGACGCCCACGCGGTCAAAGAAGACAGGATTTCCTACGTGGATTAAAAAACCCCAAAAATCGTCTGTCCCGCCCTGTGACCGCGCCTTTTCAGCGGCCCATCGGGCGGGACAGGAATTGTATGGAGGTTCTTCCATCCGCTCTATCCTATGCTTTTAATAAGGAATTTATGTGTCATGAATGGGACAAAAAACGCAGCGCTTCCCCGCACGGACGGCAACGAAAATACCGGGCTGATCAAGCTCATCGCCATGGTATGCATGATCGTGGACCACGTGGGGGCGGCGTTCTTTCCTCAGGTACGCGAGCTGCGCCTGGTCGGGCGCATGGCGTTCCCCCTGTTCGCCTGGTGCCTTTGCGTCAGCGTGGAATACACCCGAAACATACGGAAATACGCCCTGCGGCTTTTGATTGCCGGAATCATTTCCCAGCCGGTTTACTTTTGGGCCATGAACCACCGATGGTATGAGCTGAACGTGTTTTTTGAGCTGCTCTTCGGCTTGAACGCCATCGTTGCGGTTCGGGAAAACCGGCGGGGCAGCCGGTACTGGGGGCCTGTGCTGGCGCTCTTATCCACCTGCATCATCAATGTGAATCAAAACTACGGCTGGAAGGGCGTTCTGTTCATCCTGCTGCTGTATCTCAGCCGGGAGCGCCGCTCGTCGATCGTGGTAACCATGATTGCCTTCTGCCTGTATTGGGGGCAAAGCACCCTGCAACTGACGCAATTGTTCGGCGTTCCCCTGGTCAGGGAAATATCCTTTTTGCCTTATGCCTCCGGCCTGCTGAATGATCTTTCCCGCGTCCAGTTCTGGGCCATTTTGGCGCTGCCCCTGATCGCGATTCCCATGGGCCGCCGCCTGCGCCTGCCCAAATGGGTCTTTTACGCGGCGTATCCCGGCCATTTGCTGGTGATCGGCGTGATCCGCCATTGGGGCGAAATCACGCGCGCGGTCAGTCAATGGCTGTAGTCTGGAAAGCGCCCGCCTGCCGAAGGGCATTTCGGTGCCGGGAAAGAACCTCGTCCAATTCCCGATGCCGCGCGGGGGCCGCGATGCGCATATTGGGCAGCCGCATGCGCGGAAGCCCTTCCTCCCTTTGCGGTTCGGGCGGTTTCGCGGCCTGTTTCCCGCCTGCGGGCTGATAATCCAGTTGCCGGGAGCGCCATTCCAGCCACCGGTCCTGCTGCTCCTGATAGGAGAGCGCCGAAAAGGGAGACGACGCGACTTTTTCCTGATCCATCTGTCCTTCCTCCTTGCCTGTTGTTCTCCCTTTCATGGTATGCGGCGGGGGCTTTCCGGTGCTAATCGCCGGACTGCCAGAACAGGGATAGGGCGTCGGCGCTGTCGTCCCGCTCTGCCTTTCCGAACAGCAGACTGGAAATGTCCTCCCAGATCCGGCTTCCGGTGGACGGCGGCTTGGCGCTGGCCACCTGAACGGCCTGCTTGCCCTCCATCAAAATGCCGTTGTTCAGCAGCTCGGCGTTGATGGGAATGATCCGGTAGGTGTATTCCACGCCGAGCTTGGCCTTTTTGTCGGTGTAGTACAGCGTTTCGCCCGCGCTGCCGTACAGCTCGTTCAGGATGATGCATTCCCCGATGGCGTCCCGCTGGATGCGGTAGATTCCCGCGTCCGCCGCCGTGATCACCAGCACCGGATTGCCCTGGTTGTTGTGGGTCACGTAGAAGGCGGAGGGCGTGCGGGGCGCGCTCCATACGTTGGATTCCTTGGTAGGCCGGTTGGAGGATAAGAATACCTCCGAAATGCTGTAGCTCTTGGGCGTGTTTTTGGTGGCCAGCATGGGTTCCCCCGCCCATTCGATGGATTTTAAGTCGATATTCAGCCACACGATGCCGTCCGCCTTGAGAAAGGCGGGCTTTTCCTTGTCCGCGTAATAGCTTTTGAAAAAGCGCGTGGCCATGGCGGCGGTATAATCGCCGCCGGACACCCAGCTTTGCAGCTTGTGCTGGCTGTCCGGGTTGTCAAAGCCCATCCAGAAGGCGGTGGAAAGGTCGCTGTTGTAGGCGGCCATCCAAATGTCCCGGTTGCCGCCGCCGGTCATGTTCACGGTGCCCGTTTTGCCCGCCACAGGCGTACCCGCTCCGCTCAATTTCGCCCCGGTGCCGGAGGACGTGACCGTTTGCAGCAGGCTGGTCATGAGATAGGCCGTCTGGGCGGACAGCACTTTGCTGCCGTTTACTTCGTGCCGGTAGATCACGCTGCCCGCCGCGTCCTCGATTCGCTCGATGAAGTAGGGCGCGTAAAAGGTGCCGCCGTTGGCGAAAGGCGCGTAGGCCGCCGCCAGCTGCACGGGGGACACGCCGTAGGTCATGGCCCCAAGCGCCAAAGACAGGTTCCAGTCCCGGTCGTCCAGCTCGATGCCCGTTTTTTGCAGGTAATCCCGGGCGGAGGCCACGCCGATTTTATTGAGCAGGGACACCGCCGCCACGTTCAGGCTGTTTTTCAGCGCCGTGCGGATAGTCACGTTGCCGTAATACAGATTGCCGCTGTTGCGGGGCGAGTAATTGCCGAATTTCTGGGGCGTATCGTTGAGTACGCTTGCGGTCATGTACCCGTGGCTTTCGATGGCGGGAGCGTAAACGGCCAGGGGTTTTAAGGACGATCCCGGCTGGCGGCGCATCTGGGTGGCCCGGTTCAGGCCCCTTTGCACCTGATACTCCCGCCCGCCCTCGATGGCGCGCACCGCGCCGCTGTGTACGTCCACGCTGGCCATAGCGGCCTGGGGGCGCGTGCCGTCGGATGCGTTGGCGGGGAAATTGCCCTCCGGCTCAAAATGCCCGTCGATGATGTCCTGCTGCTCCGGGTCAAAGGCCGTGTAAATGTGGTAGCCGCCGCCCAGCAGCGTTTCCGCCTGCATGGACAGCAGGCTTTCCGCCTCGTCCAGCACCGCGTCCACGTACCAGCCGTAGCGCGTTTCCTGGGCTTTCTGCTGGATGGGCGTCACGTCCTGGGCCAGGGCCGCCTGATACGCTTCTTCCGACAGCATATCGTTTTCCCGCATGGTGCGCAGAATGTATTCCTGCCGCTGGCGGTTGGCTTCCGGATGCAGATGCGGCGCGTAGGCGGAGGGCGCTTTGATCACCGCCGCCAGCACAGCTCCCTGGGCGGCGGAAAGCTCGGCGGCAGATACGCCGAAGTAGGCCCGGGCCGCCGCTTCGATGCCGTAAGCGCCCCGGCCGAAGTAAATAAAATTGAGGTACATTTCTAAAATTTCATCCTTGCTGCACTGGCTTTCCAATTGCAGGGCCAAATACATTTCCTCAAGCTTCCGGGCGATGGTTTTCTGAGCGCTCAGGTGGCTCAGCTTCACCAGCTGCTGGGTGATGGTGCTGGCCCCTTCCGCGTAATCGCCGGAACGCAGATTGGAGCGAAGCGCGCCGAAGATGCGCAAGGGATCAATGCCGAAATGCTGGTAGAACCGCAAATCCTCCGCCGCTAAAAAGGCGTTCTGCACATCTTTTGGCACGCTGGACAGCGGCACGCTCACTCGGTCCTGGGTGGACTGAATTTTGGAAACAAAATCGCCGTTGCGGTCGTAAATCGCCCCGGTCTGGGGCAGGTTCACGATTTTTTTCAGGTCCAGCCGCTGCCAGGAACCCACGTCGAACGCGAAATAAAAGGCCGCCGTGCCGCCCAAAAGCAAAATCAGAAATCCGGCCAGCAGGCCGCGCTTTAACCCCCGGCGGCGAATGCCGTCCAGGGTTTTCAAATCCTTCAGGCTTTCGCCGTTCGTCTGCCTGTCCATCCGGCGGATAGCCCGTCCCCATGTTCCTTTTTTCACGCAGCGCCGCCTCCCGTTGACCGTCGTTTTTTCCATTTTCTCCATTTCGTGCCCGTTTCAATCTGTTATTATCTGGAAGGGAGCAAGATATTACCATGGATTTTGGCCCTGTTGCCCTGTATAATGACCCCATACGAAAGCGGACGATACGGAACGGAAACGGGGGAAACGGCCATGAAGCGCAGGCGCTGGATGGGGCCGGCGGCGTTTGCCGCAATGGGCGCGGTGCTGCTGCTGTTTTTGATTTTCGGCAGGGGAGAGCAGCCGGTCATTCTTTCTTATGCTGATTTTTGGCTTTTGGCGGAAACGGGGCAGGTGGAAAGCGTGACATTGACCAACGGGGAATACTGGCAGTCCGTCCTGACCGACGGAACCGCCATCCGCACGCCCAATCCCCGGGCCATGGACGGGAAGGAACGACTGCTGGCCCTGGATATCGCCGTGAAGGAGCAGGAAAGCGCTTTGCCCGCGTGGGCGCTGGGACTGATCGCCGTCGGCGCGTTCCTCCTGTTTTCCCAAGCCGGGGGGAAAGGTGCTTTGGGCCTGAAAAAATACGCCGCCGTACAGGCGGACGAACGGGCGCCGGAAATTTCCTTTCAGGACGTGGCGGCCTCCGGGGAAACGCTGCAAAGCCTCCGGGATTTGGCGGCGTTTTTGAAGGAACCCAAGCGTTTTGCGGCATACGGCGCCCGCGCCCCCAAGGGCGTGCTGCTCTACGGCCCGCCGGGCACAGGTAAAACCCTGCTGGCCAGGGCGCTGGCGGGAGAAGCCAAGGCTCCCTTTTTCGCCATG
>JAFSNT010000088.1 GCA_017443295.1 Clostridia bacterium | reverse complement strand
AGGTAGGAGGTAGGAGGTAGTAAGTATATATAGTCCAAAAAAAGGACGGGAGCATGCATCTTGATGAACAAGATAAAACCTCCTACCTCCTACTTCCTACCTCCTACCTGCTTTAAAGTATCCTTCCCCTTTCCTGCTCCTGCCACGCCTGCTGAAAATGGGCGCGGGCGCGTTTTTCCCGGCGGGAGAAGCTGGATTGGGTGATTTGCAGGGCCTGGGCCAGCTCGGTCTGGGTGCGGCCCAGCAGAAAGCGCTGGCGGATGAGCCAGCTTTCCTCCCCCGGCAGGCGGGAAAGAATATCTTGAATACAGAACCGAACCAGCCAGGCATCGCCGCCAGGGTCGGGGAGGGACGAAAGCAAAAGGCCGGTTTCATCGTAGACCGGGCCTTTTTCCATTTCCAGCAGCATGGCCAGCTCCTCCGGGGGCAAGCCCGCCTTTTCGGCGGTTTCCTTTGCGGAGGGCAGGCGGCCAAACTGCCGAAGCTGCTGCTCCTGGTAATCCCGCGCCCGTTTGAGCTTTGCCCGGGTGCGCCAGCCCATGTCCCGGCAGGCGGAACGCCGCATTTCGCCTAAGATCACCGGCACGGCGTAGGTGGAAAAGGCGAAGCCCGCGTCCTCCTGATAGCGGCGGATGGCGGAAACCAGCCCCACGCAGCCCTGCTGAAAGGCGTCCTCCGGGCTTTGAAAGCGGCGGCTCAGGGCCTGCACCAGGGGCATGTGCTGCCGCACCAGGGCTGCTAAAGCGTCCGGGTCGCCCGCCTGCGCCAAGGCGTACAGGCTCATGTCATGCCTCCCGCAGGCGCTTTTGCATGCGCACGGTGGTGCCCTCGCCGATCTTTGATTCCACCGTCACCTTGTCCATGAAGGTCTGCATCACGGAAAAGCCCATGCCGGAGCGCTCCTTTTCCGGCTGGGTGGTGAAGAAGGGCTGCATGGCCCGGTCGATGTCGGCGATGCCTTTTCCCTTGTCTATGATTTCCAGGGCCAGCACCCCGTCGTCCCGCAGGGCGGCGGTCACGGTGACAGTACCGCCGGCTGCGCCGTCGTAGCCGTGTACGATGGCGTTGGTCACCGCCTCGCTGACGGCGGTTTTGATGTCGGCCAGCACATCCAGGGTGGGATCCAGCTGCACGGCGAAGGCGCTGACGGCCACCCGGGCAAAGCCCTCGTTTTCCGGCACGCCTAAAAATTCCAGCTTCATTTCGTTGATGATCTTCATATGTTTGTCTCCCTCACATAATTTGAATGACCTGATCCATGCCGGACAGAAGAAACACCTTTTTCACCTGGGGATTCATGTTTTTCACCGCCACCTTCCCGCCCCGCAGGGCAAGGGTGCGGTAGCGCCCTAAAATCACGCCGATGCCCGAGGAATCCATAAAGGCCATATCCTTTAAATCCATCACCAGCTTTTTCACCCCCGGATCGGAAATCAGCCCGTCCAATTCTCGCCGGATGGGCTGGGCGCTGCAATGATCCAGCTCCCCGGTGATGCGTACCGTCACGGTGTCCCGCCGCCGTTCAAATTCCATGTTCCATCCCTCCTGAAAGTACATGGGTGGAATCATTCTGGCCCTTCCCCTCTGTATCCTGCCGCGAAAAATGGGTGTTTATGCGGTCAGGGGGAAAAACGTTCGGCATTTTTTGCAAATGAAAAAGCCGCCCCGTAATTGCGGGACAGCCCCAAAAGTATCAAGAGATTAATCCGCGATTCCCTTGCTTCGATCCCGGCGCATATGAACGAATCGCCGGATTTCCACCCGATCCTGAAATACCGCGTAATACAGCACGTAGTTTTTGACCGGCAGCTTGCGAATCTCGTCTTTTAAGGGGCGGTTTGTCCGGTACAGCTCGTAACCGTAAGGGTATTCCGCAATATGCTGTACGGCTTCATGAAAGGCGTCCAGCAAATCCCCGGCGGCTTGGGGCGCGTCCAGGGTGTTTGCGATATAATCCAGCGCCTCCATGAGGTCGCTTTCCGCCAAGGGCAGATAGACGATTTTATGCACGCTTCCGGTCCTCCACACTGTTCAGCAGCGCCCGCGCCTTCGCCATTACTTCTTCATGGGTGCGCCGTTCGGTGGTGCTGGCGGCTTCCAATTCGGCTTCGCGCAGCTTATCGTACACCATGCTGTCGTAACGGTTCTGCTCGTAGCTCTCCATGCTCATGACCACGATGGAGCCGATGCCGTTCTTGGTCAGGAATACGGGCTCGTCGGAAAGCTGCACTTCTCTCGTGATTTCCGCGAAATGATTCCGCAAATCGGAAACAGGCCGAATGTTTGGCATTGTTTCACCCTCCTTTTCTTAGCATTATTTTATACAAAATCATGCGCACTGTCAAATGAAAATTATGTTTTGTGACATGGAGAACGCCTTATTACAGAATATAAAGATCCTTCACTTGCTGCTCCGCTTTCGCTCCGCAGCGTTCAGGATGACAGCCAAGTGGCGTTGTTATTTGTGGCACATGGCGTGCCAAACAAAAGAATCAAACAACAAACATTGTCATCCTGAGCGGCGTGAAGCGAGAGCGGAACACCAGGCGAAGGATCATTTGGAAGGTTAATGGTAGCAGCGTGTCCTCTGGTGAATCCCATTTTCCGTATTTCAGGAAAACACCCACATAAGAATCAAGCCTTGCTTCCGCTTTCCAGGGCGTCCAGTTCTTTCCGCCCGGCGGTCATAATGCCCAGGCCCACCAGGAACAGGGCGATCAGCGCCAGCACGCCGAAGGAGGAACGGCCCGTCCAGGCGCCGATGGTGGAATACAGCACGGGGCCGAGAACGGAGGCGAACTTGCCGAAGATATCGAAGAAGCCGAAGAACTCGTTGCTGCGCTCCTTGGGGATCAGCTTGCCGAAATAGCTGCGGGAAACGGCCTGGATGCCGCCCTGCACGGTGCCAACCAACGTCGCCATGGCCCAGAACAGGATAGTGGAGAAGGAAACGGCGCTTTGGAATTTCTCGATCACCCCGGCGTTATTGCCCAAGAACTGGGTGAAGGTGAGCAGCACCCGATCCACTTCGGGGTTTTCCTGCTGTTCTTTGGTCAGCTTGACGAATTCCGCGTTCAGCTTTTCCTGGGCGTCCTTGCCGGTAAAGTATTTGGCCCCGGCGTCCCGCAGGGCGATGGCGTTTTCGTCGGTGAGGTCGGCCAATTGCTCGGTGTAGTCCGCTTTCAGCGCCGTTTCATAGGCTTCCTGGTTGGGTTCCAGGGAGAAGCCCATGTAGAAGCCCACGCAGCAGATGAAGGTGTACACGATGATGGCCCCCACCAGCGCTTTCCGCGCGGTGATTTTGGCCGCCAGGTTGGCGAACAGGATGGAGCAGGGCATGGCCACGATTTGGGTCACCAGCAGGGCTAAGATCATGCCCACGCTGCCCAGGCCCAGCACCGTGCCGTAGGCGGTGGAAATGCTGATGATGGTGCCCACGCCGTCGATATAGAAAAAGTAGGCCAGCACGAACAGGAACAGGCCCTTGCGCTGGAAAATGTCCTTGGCGGTGTGGCCGATGTTGCGGAAAATCTGGCCGACGGAATTGTCCGCCGTGCGCTCGATGTAGTGGGTCTGCTCCACGTTTTTGAGGAAGGGCAGGGAGAACACCAGCCACCACACGCTGACGATGACGATGGAGAAGATTTGGGCGATGGGGCTGGAATAGCCCAAAATCAGCAGCACGGCGATAGAGATGACGAAGGGAATGGTGCTGCCGCCGATGTAGCCCATAGCGTAGCCCCAGGAGGAAACTTTATCCATGCGCTCGTCGGTGGTTACGTCGGTGAGGAAGGAATCATAGAACAAACAGCTGCCCGAGAAGCCGATGCGGCTGAAAATGTACCCCACCAGCATGAGCTGCCAGCTGTGCATGACCAGCGCGATAAAGAAGGTGGCGACCACGCCTAAGAGCATGAACACCGTGAACAGCTTCTTTTTCATGCCCTTGAAGTCCGCCACCGCGCCCAGCAGCGGGGCCAGCACGGCCACGAGGAACGTGGCGATGGACGTGCCGTAGCCCCACCAGATGTCCCCCGCGTCCCCGGCAATGGAAACGAAGATGGTGGGGAAGATGGCTGCCATGATGTTGGTGGCGTAAATGGAGTTGGCCCAGTCGTACATGATCCAGCTCCATTCTTTTTTGGTAAACCTCTTTTGCTTGCCCTGTTCGGCCTGCATGGTGATCCCTCCCGTAACGATTGTGCGCTTTTGTTTTCCGCTGTGTTTATTATACTGTGCGTTCCGTCATTTTTCAAGGAAAACATGAAAGCCTGTCACTGTCCAGTTACTGCGCAAGCATCGTGAGCAGGGTTTCGGGGGTCAGGCGGATCGCGGCGGGATCGTCGCGAAGGAGCGCCGCGATGCCTTCTGTGGGAACGCAGGAGAACACGGCGGAGAACGACGGCGTTTCCTCGTTGGGTCCGTATGACTTGCAGTAAAGCGAGAAATTTCCTTCTTCGCCGTCATACCCGAGCCGGATATAAGCAGTGTCTTCCTCGGGACGCACGCTTTCTCCTTCCGCGTGCAGGGTGATCACATACTCGTGATCCGACGCAAAAGCGCCGGTGCAGGTGACGGTAATACTGTTCGCCTTGATCACCAGCTTCTCTCCATCGAATTCCATGGTGGTCTTATTGTCACCTAAGCGATTCTGGTACATATTGAACGGGCTGTATTCCATATAGCCGTATTTCAGCTGGCCGTCTTCGGCAAGCAGCTTCAATAGAAGCAGGGTCTGTCCGGCGGACGATCTCACGCTCAGGTCGAACTGCTTTCCGCTGGACATCAGATTGGCGTAATACATGCCCATGCCGCCCGGATTGCAATACCCGCTGGCTATCAGGCCGTCTTCTCCCAAGGCGTAGTCCAATTGAAGCAGGAACCGGCCGGAACGACTGTACGTACCGCTGTAATTGACGTAGATCGACCCCATGCTTCCTTCCGTGCGTCCGCTTGCGTTCAGCTGAATGCCCATGGTGGGATAGCTGAATGAAAAGCTCCAGGAATTGTGATCCGAATTCCCCCAACAAAACGCGGATACGGTGATTTCGTATTTCTTCGTTTTTTCGCCAAGCACTTTGTTTTCCCAGAGAAGCCCGTCCAGCTTATGGTTATCGCCTTCGTTCCGGTACGTCCATTCCATGGCGAATTGATCGGAGGAATCGCCGATTTCGCCGGTCACATGAATGTTGGTGAAATCAGCGTTGGCGTTCAGGTCAAAGGCCACAGCAAAGTCCGTTTCCGATGCTTTTACCTGCTCCAAAGCGCGCTCGATTTCCGCTTTCACATCGGATAGCGACGGCTTTTCTCCCTTCACGGCCACGGCGATCATCCGGAGCAATTCATCCGCTGCCGCGCTGTAGCGTTCGTCGGCGGCCACGAGATCAATATAGGCGGCAAAATGCTCCAGCAGCTGTTCCGGCGTTGCCCTGTACGCGATACGCAGCCCATTCTCGGCATCGACCGTCGTATCCGGCACAATGACGGTTTGGAGAAGAAGCGCGGCAAGCTCACCATAGATTTCCATGTTGGGCGCCATGCTGAGCGCCTGGGTATTGAGCAGCGTTTCCACGTCGGCGTATTGGAGGTTCAGGATCAGGCCGTCCGATTTGACGGAAACATCCGTCTCCGACGCCTGGGCCTGGAGCTGGAAGTCTTCGGCGGATACGGACGCGTCCACCAGATTTTCTCCGCCCTTGACCAGGGCGGAAAAAACGTCCTTGCCCAGATAATTCACGTCAAAGCGCATCATGTCCCGCAGGAGATTGATGCTGTTCAGCAGTTTAGAGGCGCCTTGAAGGAAAACCTGTTCTGCGACTGTTTCTTCGGCGTAAGCGGCATACCCGAACAGCATGCAGCAGGCCAGCAGGAACGCCATGAGCTTTTTCATTTGAGATTTCTCCTTCCAATTTTTATTTGTGTGCCGAACCTTTTCTATATCTTACCAAATGGCGGAGGATTTGTAAAGAAATAAAAATTTTGGAACGCACGGCTCACGCATGAATGAGAAATTGGGATTTGTTGGGGAGAGTGTACCCCCGGGGCCTCCGCGGCCCCAGACCCCGCGGCAGGGGATGATCCCCTGCACCCTCTCCTGCGGATATTATTTGATGCGTTGAGACGGCTTGGTTCCCGCTGTTGCATTGAAAAGGATAGCAAAACTT
>JAFSNT010000087.1 GCA_017443295.1 Clostridia bacterium | reverse complement strand
TGGCCTTGGTGGTGTAGAAGCCGGTGCACTCCAGAACGACGTCGATGCGCAGCTTCTTCCAGGGCAGATTCTGAGCCTTGGGTTCGGCATAGATGGTGATTTCCTTGCCATCCACGGTGATGGAGCCGGGGACCTTCACGGTCTTGCCGTCTTCTTCAAACACGGGTTCCTTGGAGGAAACGGTGTGCTTGTTTTCACCGATCACGCCGCAGTAACCCTTCTGGGCGGTATCGTACTTGAGCAGGTGCGCCAGCATCGCGGGGCTGGTCAGGTCGTTGATGGCGACGACGTCGTAACCTTCGGCACCGAACATCTGCCGGAAAGCCAGACGGCCAATGCGGCCAAAACCGTTGATAGCAACTTTCACCATGGGAAACTCCTCCTTCAATCAGTCAAGTAAGGGTGTTTTTTTCCACCACGTTATATTATACCGAATGTTGGCGGGTTTGTCCAGCCCTCCGACGGGACATTTTCTGCCCGCGGGGGGAAGGGAACCCGGCTTTTTCAAGTTTGCGCAGCCAAAGGACAATGCAACGCAAAAAAGTGAAAAGTGGAGAGTGAAAAGTAAAGATTTGAATGGACACGATTTGCGTGACAGACAGGGAACGTGAGCGCGCAGATCATGATAAGTTTTCACTTTCCACTTTTCACTTTTCACTTTCCGCTTTTTTGCGGGCTGCGGTTTACCGGCCGGCGGATCGCCTCGCCAGCCCCGAAATCCACAGCACCAGGCAGGCCCCGGCCACCGCTACCAGCAGGCTGTATGCGTTAAAGCCGTCCACGCCGCCCAGGCCCAGCAGCGACGCGGCGAAGCCGCCCACGATGCTGCCCAGCACGCCCAGCACCACGTTGCCTAAAATGCCGCGCTTTTCGCCGCCCATAATCAGCCCCGCCAGCCATCCGGCCAGCGCGCCTAAGACGATCCACAAAAGAAGATTCATGACTTTGTTCCCCCTTTCCGGAACGGCAAAAAACCATTCCGCTTTTATCATACGCGGCGCGGGGGAAAACGAAACAAACATTGTTTGCCGAAATTGTAAAATAAAGGTTGACAAGCGGAAAAACATGGTGTAAAATAAGATTTGATAAAAGGCATTTGCGGAAGCAGGAGGGAGATTGCTATGGATCGCTGTGATATCGCCATCATCGGCACGGGCCCGGCGGGGGTATCCGCCGCCATTACGGCTGCCATCCGGAACAAGAAGGTGCTGCTGCTGGGCAGCAAGGATTTGACCGCCAAGCTGCAAAAGGCCCACCGCATCCAGAATTATCCGGGCTTTCCCGCCGTGACCGGCGCGGAGCTGGCGGCGGCGTTCCAGGAGCATCTTGCTAAGATGGGCATTCAGATCACCGAAAAGCGGATCAACGCCGTGTACGCCATGGGCGATTATTTCGCCCTCCAGTCCGGCGAGGAAATGCTGGAGGCTTCCGCAGTGATCTTAGCCACCGGCGTGGTACAGGCCAAACCCCTGCCCGGGGAAGAAGAACTGCTGGGCCGGGGGGTGAGCTACTGCGCCACCTGCGACGCGCCCCTGTACCGGGGCAAGCGGGCCGCCGTGATCGGCTACAGCCCCCGGGAGGAAGCGGAAGCGGCGTTCCTTTCGGAGGTCTGCGCCGAGGTGCTGTATTTCCCCGTCTACAAGGAAGAAACCGCCCTGCCCGAATCCGTCCGCGTGATCCGGGAAAAGGTGACCGGCATCGAAAAGACGGAAGAGGGCGTTACGGTCAAAACCGCCGAAAACGGGTATACTGTGGACGGCGCGTTCGTGCTGCGGGAAGCGGTGGCCCCGGGGCAGCTGGTGCCCGGCCTGGAAACGGACGGCAGCCACGTGGCGGTGAACCGGCAAATGGAGGCCAGCATCCCCGGCGTGTTCGCCTGCGGGGACATCGCGGGCACGCCCTACCAGTACGTCAAGGCGGCGGGGGAAGGCAACGTGGCCGCATTGAGCGCGGTCAAGTACCTGGACGGACAAAAATAAACAATCAAAAGGAGAGAAAGAAAATGGTTAAGAAGATCAATGCGGAACAGTTCGCGGAAGCGAAGAAGAGCGCGGTGGCGCTGGTGGATTTCTCGGCGACCTGGTGCGGCCCCTGCCGGATGCTGGCTCCCGTGGTGGAAGGCTTAAGCGAAAAGCTTAAGGGCAAGGTTGATTTCTACAATGTGGACGTGGACGACGCGCCTGCGCTGGCGATGGAGTATAAGGTCAGCTCCATTCCCTGCCTGGTGCTGATGAAGCAGGGCGAGTTCGTGGATCAGTCCGTCGGCTTCAGGCCCGAAGCCCAGCTTTTGAACTGGATCAACAGCAAGCTGTAAGCGCGATTCCGTCAAGGAGGCCGTTATGGAACACACCCAGCCGCAAAACTGCGCCGAGGATTGCCCGCAGCTGCAATTGAACAGCCAGCTTTGCTTCCCCCTGTATGCCGCCGCACGCAAGGTAGTGAACCATTACACCCCGTACCTCAAGCCCTTCGGCATCACCTATACCCAGTATATCGTGCTGCTGGCCCTGTGGGAAAGCGGCAGCGCCACGGTGGGCGATCTGTGCCGCAGGCTGTACCTGGATAACGGCACCATCACCCCGCTGCTGAAAAAGTTGGAGGAAGCGGGGTTTATCGCCCGCAGCCGGTCCAAGCAGGACGAGCGGGTGGTTTCGGTCACGGTGACGGAACGGGGCTGGGATCTGCGCCAGCAGGTGAAAAACGTGCCCTTCCAGGTGAGCAAATGCAACCCCATGACCCACGAGGATAGCTACTGCCTGTACAAGCTGCTGCGCAGGCTGGTGGAACAGTTGGATTGAGAAGGGGTAGCAGATGGAACTGAAAAACAAATTGGGCATGGATGGGCTGGCTTTCCTGCTGGAGGAAGAACGCATCAGCAAGCGAAAGGCGAAGCTGCTCTTTGAAGACCGGGTGCTGGATACGTTTGAAGTGGGCACATACGCCGGATTGCAGGCGATCCACCGCTGGCTGTTTGAGGATATTTACGACTTCGCGGGGGAAACGCGCAAGTTGAATATCGCCAAGGGCAGCTTCCGGTTCGCCTCGGCGCTCTATCTGGACGACGCGCTGCGCCAGATTTCGGCGATGCCGCAAAGCACGTTTGAACAGATCATCGCCAAGTATGTGGAAATGAACATTGCCCATCCGTTCCTGGAGGGCAACGGACGAAGCACCCGCATCTGGCTGGACGCGATGCTGCGGAAAGAGCTGGGTCGGGTGGTGGATTGGAGCAAGGTGGACAGGGACGACTATCTGGCCGCCATGGAGCGAAGCCCCGTCCGGGACACAGAAATCCGCCTGCTCCTGCAAGCGGCCCTGACGGACCGGACAGAGGACAGAACGGTGTTCATGCACAGCATCGACGCCAGCTACCGGTATGAAGGGTATAACCGGTATAAGACGGAAGAACTTTGAGCTGCGCATGCCCTCATAAAAAGTGGAAAGTGAAAAGTGGAAAGTGGAAATTCGATATGGCAATGTTCCGTGCGGTGAACGAACGGGACTGTAAACCAGATCAATCTCCACTTTCCACTTTTCACTTTACAATTTTATCAGCCGTTATTCTGCGCCTCCACCAGGCGCACGCCGCAGTACTGCTGGCGCAGTTTGGGCTTTTCGATCTTGCCGGTGGGGTTGCGGGGCACCTTGGCGAAAATGATCTTCCGGGGCCGCTTGTAGCGGGGCAGGTCTAAGCAGAAGCGGTTGATTTCCTCCTCGGTACACTCCATGCCTTCCTTGACCTGGATGATGGCGGCGGCGATTTCGCCGAGGCGCGGGTCGGGGAGGCCAATGACGGCCACGTCGTGAATTTTGGGGTTGGCGGCGAGGAAGTCCTCGATCTGCACGGGGTACAGGTTTTCGCCGCCGGTGATGATCACGTCCTTCTTGCGGTCCACCAGGAAGATGAAGCCCTCGTCGTCCTGCTTGGCCATGTCGCCGGTGTGGAGCCAGCCGTCCTTGAGGACTTCGGCGGTGGCTTTGGGGTCGTGATAGTAGCACTTCATGACGCCGGGGCCTTTCACGCACAGCTCGCCCACCTCGCCCTGGGTGACGACGTTGCCGTGCTCGTCCACGATCTTGCATTTCCAGCCGAAGCCGGGGACGCCGATGGCGCCCACCTTGCGCACGTTCTCCATGCCCAAGTGTACGCAGCCGGGGCCGGTGGATTCGGAAAGGCCGTAGTTGGTATCGTATTTGTGGTGGGGGAAGTATTGCAGCCAGTGCCGGATGAGGGAGGGAGGCACGGGCTGGGCGCCGATGTGCATGAGCCGCCACTGGGACAGCTGGTAATCCTCCAATTTCACGTCGCCCCGCTCGATGGCGGCTAAAATGTCCTGCGCCCAGGGCACCAGCAGCCACACGATGGTGCATTTTTCCCAGCTGACCGCGTTCAGCACGGCCTTGGGGCTGTTGCCCTTCAAAATCACCGCCCGGCTGCCGGTAAAGAGGGAGCCGAACCAGTGCATTTTCGCGCCGGTGTGGTATAGCGGCGGGATGCACAGAAACACGTCGTTGTGGGTGGTTTCGTGGTGCATGGCTTCCATGCGGGCGGACTGCAAAAGGGCGGTGTGATCCAGCAAAATGGCCTTGGGGAAGCCGGTGGTGCCGGAGGAATAATAGATGGCGGCGTCGTCGGTGTCCTCAATGAGTACCTTGGGGGCGGCGGAGGAGCAGTTGGCCACCAGCTCATTGTAGCTTTCCGCGAAGGAGGGCTTGTTGTCGCCCACGAAGAACAGGTTCATTTCCCTGCTGATCTTGGGGAAGATGTCCTCCACCCGGCCGATGAATTCCGGGCCGAAGAACAGCACGTCGGCGTCGGCTAACTTTAAGCAGTAGTCGATTTCAGCGGCGGTATAGCGGAAATTCAGCGGCACCGCGATGGCCCCGGATTTGAGTACGCCGAAATAGACGGGCAGCCATTCCAAGCAGTTCATCATCAGGATGGCGGCCTTCTGGCCTTTGCGGATGCCCCGGGACAAAAGCAGGTTGGCCACCCGGTTGGCCTTTTCGTCAAACACGCTCCAGGTGATTTCCCGGCGGTAGGGGGTGGCGGTGGTGGGCTGAATGAGTTCGTATTCCCGCCAGGTCACCCGCGGTTCTTCCTGAATCTCCGGGTTCATTTCCACCAGGGCGACTTCGTTTCCGTACAGCTTGCTGTTTCTTTCCAGCAGATCGGTAATGGGCATGGGGATATCCATTCCTTTCATAAAGCGAAGCGCCGTCCTGCGCTTTATCGCTTTTATTCGCTAAAGAATCATACCGCAATCCGCGCCGCTTGTCAAGAGCCATACAATCAACATTTGCGGGGAACGGAGGTTTTTCCCCCGCGGCTTGCCCCGAAAAACCAAAAAAATACGGAAAAGGGAGGAAAAATTTTCGTTTTCGATTTACTTACACGCTTTAATGTGCTAAAATACATGATAGATTCTTTCCGCTGGTGGCGGAAAGGGGAAACGCCTGTGAACCGAAGAAAGGAGGGGGCGCAATGCCGAGGGCAGCGAAGAAGCAGCGCAGCATGGCGATGTACGAGGCCATTATGCAATTGAAGGACGTGGAGGAATGCTGCCGGTTCTTTGATGATCTGTGTACGCCCACGGAGCTGCGCAGCATGGAGCAGCGCTACGACGTGGCGGTGTATCTGCTGCAGGATCAGGTGTATACGGAGATTTTGCAGAAAACCGGGGCCAGCAGCGCCACCATCAGCCGGGTGCGCCGGAATATCCTGGATAACGAGGCGGGCGGCGCCATGCGGGAGCTGATCGAGAGACAAGGGCTTATAAACGAAGATAAGTAGAAGGTAGGAGGTGGGAAGTAGGAGGTTTGATTTGCATACATACAAAAGACGCCAGGCGGCAAGATGGGCGTCGGTTGACGGCAAACTAAACCTCCTACCTCCTACTTCCTACCTCCTACCTCTAACCTGAATAAAGGGGGAAAGAAACATTATGAAACAATTGATGCTCGGCAACGCGGCGGCGGCCCGGGGGCTTTATGAAGCGGGATGCGCGGTGGTATCCAGCTATCCCGGCACGCCCAGCACCGAAATCACCGAAGAACTGGCGAAGTATGACGAAGTATACTGCGAATGGGCGCCCAACGAAAAGGTAGCCATGGAGGTGGCCTTCGGGGCCAGTTTGGCGGGCAAACGCAGCTTCTGCGGCATGAAGCACGTGGGCCTCAACGTGGCGGCGGACCCGCTGTTCACCATTTCCTATACCGGCGTGAACGCCGGCATGGTCATTGCCGTGGCGGACGACCCCGGCATGCATTCCAGCCAGAACGAGCAGGATTCCCGCCATTACGCCAAGGCGGCCAAGCTGCCCATGCTGGAACCCTCCGATTCCGGGGACGCGCTGACCTTCGCCAAGAATGCCTATGAGCTGTCCGAAGCCTTCGACTGCCCGGTGTTCCTGAAAATGTGTACCCGCGTGGCCCATTCCCAGTCCCTGGTGGAGACGAGCGAAAGGATCACGCCGCCGGAAAAGCCCTATGAAAAGAACATCGCCAAATACGTGATGATGCCCGGCAACGCCATCCGCCGCCATCCCATCGTGGAGGAACGCACCCGGAAGCTGGTGGCTTTCGCGGAAGAAACCGAACTGAACCGGATCGAAGCGGGAGCCGATCACAGCATCGGCATCATCACCTCTTCCACTTCCTATCAGTATGTGAAGGAAGTCTGCGGGGACAAGTATCCCGTTTTGAAGCTCGGCATGGTGTGGCCCCTGCCGGAAAAGAAGATCAGGGATTTCGCCGCCTCCGTGGAAAAGCTCATCGTGGTGGAGGAATTGGACCCCTTCATCGAGGAGCATTGCCGGAACTTAGGCTTGAACCCGGTGGGCAAAGAACTGTTCCCCCTGCTGGGCGAGCTGAGCCAGACCGTCGTGGCCGAAAAGCTCGGCATGCCCCACGAAGCGGGCGCGAAGCTGGAGGAAACCATTCCCGCCCGGCCCCCGGTCATGTGCGCGGGCTGTCCCCATCGCGGCCTGTTTTACACCCTGAACCGCAATAAGTGCACGGTGCTCGGCGACATCGGCTGCTACACCTTAGGCGCGGTGGCTCCCCTGGCGGCTATTGAAATGACGGCCTGCATGGGCGCTTCCGTCAGCGCCATCCACGGCTTCAACAAGGCGCGCGGCGCGGAGAGCGAACACAAGACCGTGGCCGTCATCGGAGACAGCACCTTCATGCATTCCGGCATGACGGGCCTGGCCAACATCGCCTACAACCAGTCCAATTCCACCGTCATCATCCTGGACAACTCCATCACCGGCATGACCGGCCACCAGCAGAACCCCACCACCGGCTACAACATCAAGGGCGACCCGGCGGGCAAGATCGATCTGGAAAGCCTGTGCAAGGCCATGGGCTTCAAGCGCGTGCGGGTGGTCGATCCTTACGACCTGAAACAGTGCGACGAGGCCGTGAAGGAGGAACTCAAGGCGGACGAGCCTTCCGTCATCATTTCCCGCCGTCCCTGCGCCCTGCTCAAATATGTGAAGCACAAAGCGCCTCTCCGGGTGAACGCGGATAAGTGCATCGGCTGCAAATCCTGCATGCGCATCGGCTGCCCCGCCATTTCCATGAAGAACGGAAAGGCCAAAGTGGACGAAACCCTGTGCGTGGGCTGCGGCATCTGCGGCCAGCTTTGTCCCAAGGACGCTTTTGAGAGCACGGAGAAGGAGGGCTGAACCATGGAAACGAAAAACATCATGATCGTGGGCGTGGGCGGCCAGGGCAGCCTGCTCGCCAGCAAATTATTGGGCCGCCTGCTCATGGAGCAGGGCTATGACGTGAAGGTAAGCGAAGTGCATGGCATGAGCCAGCGCGGCGGCAGCGTGGTCACCTACGTGCGCTATGGCGACCGGGTGGCGTCCCCCGTCATCGACAAGGGGGAGGCGGACTTTATCGTGTCCTTTGAGCTGCTGGAGGCCGCGCGGTGGATTTCCTTCTTA
>JAFSNT010000086.1 GCA_017443295.1 Clostridia bacterium | reverse complement strand
TGTGCAATACAAAAAACATGCGCACCCAGGGCAATCGCTTACGAAAAAGCCCAGTTTTTCACAACAGATAAGGCATAAGGGAAAGACCAGGCACAGCGCTGCCGTTTACCAGTACTTTGGCTTCAAAGAGCGGTTTCCCCCCAGCATATCATATTCATACCGCTTCCATGCGGGCCAGCAGCACGCGGCAGCCGTGGGCTTCCACGGTCTGGTGGAAGTAATCTCGGTGGAGGCCAAAATCCTCGCCGGTGACGGCGTCGGTGAAGCGCAGGCCCACGCCGCTGCCGTAGGGCAGGCCCGCGTCGGCGAAGATGAAGGGCAATTCGCCCCGCTTGGGCGCGAAATTGAAGTAGCCCACGGCGAATTCGTGGTCGCTCATGTGCTTAAAGAGGGTCAGGCCCGCGTCGGGGTATTCGTGCCACCAGGAGTTGGTTTCGGGGTCGTATTCGGTGTTCAGCACCCGGCCCCGGTACACGGTCTGGGGCACGCGGCATTCCGCGTCCTGGTTGACGCGGAGCAGGCCCCGGTTCAGCACTAAGCTTTCCGCAAAGGGCGCCATGTTCCTCACGTCGCCGCCTAACATCAGGGGCGCGCCGAACATGCACCATAGGGCGAACTGGGTCTGGTAATCGGTATCGGTGCAGGCCTGGCCTAAGGCCACGTTGCCCTTGCCGTACATGCCCACGGTGAGCATGTCCATATCGTTGAAGCACCCGGGGCCGCTCATGCAGAAATTGTCCAATTGGCTCCGGGCGATGCGGGAAAAGGACTGAAAATTGTCCTGAATGTCGCCGGTGGAGCGGTACATGTGTACGCCCAAGGATTTCATCCACTTCCAGGGTTCGTCCGTGCCCCAGTTGCAGGCAGCGAAAAGGATGTCCCGCCCGGAGGCTTTCAAGGCCATGCTCATGGCGGCGTAGCGGTTCTTCCCGTCGGCGCTGGCGGGGAAATTGCAGAAATCGTATTTCAGATAGTCCACGCCCCATTCCGCGAAGGTGCGGGCGTCCACAAATTCATGGTCGAAGGAGGAGGGATAGCCCGCGCAGGTCTGCACCCCGGCGCAGGAATACATGCCGAACTTGAAGCCCAATTCATGCACGTAATCCGCCAGGGCCTTCATGCCGTGGGGAAACTTGGCGGGGTCGGGCACCAGCCGCCCGTTTTCGTCCCGCTCCTTCAGGCTCCAGCAGTCGTCGATCACGATATAGTTATACCCCGCGTCCAAATAGCCCTTTTCCTTCATCACCCGGGCCGTTTCCCGGATCAATTCGTCGGAAATGTTGCTGCCGAAGGTGTTCCAGCTGTTCCAGCCCATGGGGGGAGTGAGTAAATTCATGGTGGCCTCCGTGTGTAATGATTTCAGTCGATGTGATATAAAGCCAGGTAGGAAGTAGGAGGTAGGAGGTAGGAAGTTTTATATAGTCTACAAAAGGAACCCGGCGCCATGATTGGGTTTCTGTGTAAACGCAAAATAAACCTCCTACCTCCTACTTCCTACCTCCTACCTCTGGTAAAGTGTTCTATAATCCTGAACGGTTGTTTATTTGCTTCCTTTGTCGATCGCTTCCCACAGCCCGTTGATATACGCCGCGCCGAGGGCACGGTCATACAGGCCGTAGCCGGGGCGTCCCTGCTCGTCCCAGATCATGCGTCCATGGTCGGGGCGGATGTAGGTGTCGGGGCAGGTGTCGTAGATGGCCTTCATGATTTCATAGAGATCCAGGTCGCCGGTGCAGGAAAGGTGGGCGGCCTCGCGGAAGTGGTGGTGGCCCAAATACTTCACGTTGCGCACGTGCATGGCCCCGATGCGGTTCATTTCGCCGAAATGGCGGATGATGGCGGGAATATTGTTATCGGGATTGGAACCCAGGGAGCCGGTACACAGGCACAGGGTATTGGCGGGGCTGTCGTGGAGCTTCACCATCTTGTCAAAGTCGTCCTGGCTGTGAGTGATGCGGGGCAGACCGAAGATGGGCCAGGCCGGGTCGTCGGGATGGCAGGCCATGCGCACGCCCACTTCCTCGCACACGGGAATGACCGCGTCCAGGAAATACTTGAAGTTTTGCCGCAGGTCGTCGGGGCCGATGTTTTCGTACTGCTTGAGGGTGGTTTCCAGCAGCGCCAGGCGCTCCGGCTCCCAGCCGGGCAGGGTGAAGCCGTGGCTGTCCTCTGCTGTCTTGCGCACGATTTCCAGGGGGCCCATTTCGCCCAGGTCCTTTTCGTCAAAATACAGGCTGTTGCTGCCGTCCTCGGGGATGACCCGGGCCAGATCGGTGCGCAGCCAGTCAAACACCGGCATGAAGTTGTACACGATCACCTTGACCCCGTGCTTGGCCAGCATGCGGATGGTGGAAATGTAGTTGGCGATGTATTCCTCGCGGGTGGGCAGGCCCATCTTGATGTCCTCGTGGACGTTGACGCTTTCGATCACTTCGATCTCCAGCCCCGCGTCGTTTACTTCTTTTTTCAGGGCCACGAATTCGTCCTCCGGCCAGTCCACGCCCGCGGGCTTGTCCAGCAGGCCCATCAGGCCCGTCATGCCGGGAATCTGCTTCACGTATTTCAGGGGAATGGGGTCGATCTGGCTGCCATACCAGCGGAAGGTCATTTTCATAATCTCGGACTCCTTTCCAATGTTTCGCCGTCGTTTTTTAAGGAAGATTTCTTCATGTATATTATGGCAAAAAATCGGTGATATGTCAAATAGATTCTTGCCCATTTCTTCAGGGTTTGCGCATGCATTACAAATTGGGATTTGTAGGGGAGAGTGTACCCCCGGGGCCTCCGCGGCCCCAGACCCCGCGGCAGGGGATGATCCCCTGCACCCTCTCCTGCGGATATTATTTGATGCGTTGAGACGGCTTGGTTCCCGCTGTTGCATTGAAAAGGATAGCAAAACTT
>JAFSNT010000002.1 GCA_017443295.1 Clostridia bacterium | reverse complement strand
TCAGATGCTTGCATCGTTTCTCCGGGTCTATCATTGCGTAGACCTCCTTTCGTTTTTCTCAAGGTAAAGTCTACTGCAATTCTTCCCAGAGTAACGTCTACCGCAATTTCCACTGTGGACGTTACTCTGGGAATTTACTCTGGTTTGTAATTCATGCGGAAACGCCGGAATTATAAAAAAGCAGAGTTGCATTTGATTTCTTTTTGCTGTATAATACATCGGTAACGCCGGACGGCGTTATTTGGTATTGATTTTCGACGCGCCGGAGGGGGAAAAGCGGGGCATGCTGTGGCTGATCGTGGGGATAGCGGCGGCGGTGGCGTGCCTGTACCTTTTTCTGATCGCGCCGGGTCGAAACGCCCGAAAGCGCGGCGCGGCCATTCCCCGGGTACCCTATGCCCACCGGGGGATGTACGGCGGCGAAGTGCCGGAAAATTCCCTTTCCGCGTTCAAAAGGGCGGCGGAAAAGGGTTACGGCTTCGAGCTGGACGTACATTTGACGAAGGACGGGCGTCTGGCCGTGATCCACGACGCGAACCCTCTGCGCATGTGCGGCGCGGAGGGCAATGTGGCCCGCATGACGGAAAAGGAGCTTCGCGCCCTGCGGCTGAACGGGACGGATGAACCCATTCCCTTCTTGGAGGAAGTGCTGGGGGCCGTTCAGGCATACCGCCCGCCCCTGATCGTGGAGCTGAAAAGCGAAGGGGACAGCTGGAAGACGCTGCCGAAGCGAGCGCTGGAAGCGCTGCAAGCGTATCCGGGCTTCTGGTGCGTGGAATCCTTTGACCCGAGGATGCTGCGGGAAATCAGAAGGCTTTCGCCGGAAACCGTGCGGGGCCAATTGGCCTACGACGCCCGCCTGGCGGGGGAAAGGCACCGGGAAATCTATTATTTCTTCGGCGCGCATCTGTTGATGGACTGCCTGTCCCGCCCCGATTTTATCGCCTACCGCCACGACACGGATCGAAATATTTCCTTCCGCCTCGTGAAACGGCTGTTCCATCCCGTGCTGACGGCCTGGACGGTTCGGACCCCGGAAGACTTCAAAAAGCTGCGCTCCGCCTATGACGTGCAGATTTTTGAAGGCTTTGAACCATAAATGATAACCGCAAAAAGAAAAGGAGAAGCTGCCATGAGCGAACAAGAAAACACCAACAGGACCGTCGTTTCCGCAGAAGGTCTGCGCCAAATGGAAGAAAAACTGAAATACATGACCACCGTGCGCCGCGCGGAGGTGGCCGAGCATCTGAACATCGCCCGGGGCTTCGGCGATTTGAGTGAAAACGCGGAGTACGACGAGGCCAAGGACGAGCAGGCCAAACTGGAAGCGGACATCATGGAGCTGGAAGCCGCCCTGCGCAACGTGATCGTGATCGACGGCGAAATCTCCACCGACGCCGTGAACGTGGGCACCACCGTGAAGGTGCTGTACTTAGACGAGGACGAAGAGGAAGAATTCACCATCGTGGGCGCCCGGGAAAGCGACCCCATGAACAACAAAATCTCCAACGAATCTCCCATCGGCGTGGCGCTGCTGGGCCACAAGACGGGCGAAACCGTCAGCGTGGAAGCGCCGGATGGGGCGTATGACCTGAAAATCCTCGAAATCAAGATCTGATCGAATTTTTACCAACGAAATGAGGTTTGAACATGGCGCAGGAACAAAACACCCCCGTTTATTCTGAACAGGAACAAATTCGCCGGGACAAGCTGGCCGCGCTGCGGGAAGCGGGGCACGACCCTTACCTTTTGACCAAGGTGCCCGTGGACACCAAGAGCAGCCAGATCAAAGCGGACTATGACGCTTACGAAGGCAAGGACGTGACCCTGGCCGGGCGCATGATGACCCGCCGGATCATGGGCAAGGCCTCCTTCGCCCATATGCTGGATACCGACGGGGAAATCCAGTTCTATATCCGCAAGGACGACGTGGGCGAGGAAACCTACGCCGCGTTCAAGGATATGGACATCGGCGACGTGGTCTGCGTGCGCGGCAAGGTATTCAAGACCAAGACCGGGGAAATTTCCATCCACACCGAGGAACTGACCCTGCTGGCCAAGTGCTTGAAGCCCCTGCCCGAAAAGTTCCACGGCCTGACGGATATGGACCTGCGCTATCGCCAGCGCTATCTGGACATGATCGTGAACCCCGAGGTGCGGGACACCTTCCGCAAGCGCAGCCAGATTATCACCGCCATGCGCACCTTCCTGGAAAGCCGGGGCTTTATGGAAGTGGAAACCCCCGTGCTGCATACCCAGGCGGGCGGCGCGGCGGCCCGGCCTTTCATCACCCACCACAACACCCTGGATATCGATATGTACCTGCGCATCGCCCTGGAGCTGCATTTGAAGCGGCTGATCGTGGGCGGCTTTGACCGGGTGTACGAAATCGGCCGCGTGTTCCGCAACGAGGGCATGGATACCAAGCACAACCCCGAATTTACCATGATGGAGCTGTATCAGGCCTTTACCGATTTCCATGGCATGATGGACATTACGGAAGATATGTTCCGCTACATCGCCCGCGCCGTCAACGGCACCGCTCAGGTGCAGTACGGCGACGTGCTGATCGATCTGGAAAAGCCCTTCGCGCGGCTGAGCATGGTGGAAGCGGTGAAGAAGTATTCTGGCGTGGATTTCGACGAAATCCATACCTTGGAGGAAGCCCGGGCCGCAGCCGACGAGCGGAAGATCCATTACGAAAAGCGCCACCAGAAGGGCGATATCCTGAACCTGTTCTTCGATGAGTACGTGGAAGAAAACCTGGTGCAGCCCACCTTCATTTACGGCCATCCGGTGGAAATTTCTCCTCTGGCCAAGAAGATGCCGGAAAATCCCGCCTATACAGAGCGGTTTGAAGTGTTTATCTTAGGCCGGGAGCACGGCAACGCTTTCTCCGAGCTGAACGATCCTATCGATCAGCGCCAGCGCTTCGAGGCCCAGGCGGCCCTGAAGGCCATGGGCGATGAGGAAGCACAGGGCGTGGACGAGGATTTCCTCAACGCCTTGGAAATCGGCATGCCGCCAACCGGCGGTCTGGGCGTGGGCGTGGACCGGCTGGTGATGCTGCTCACCGCCACCCCCTCCATCCGGGACGTGCTTTTGTTCCCGACCATGAAGCCCATGGATTGATACAAACCTTTTTCCCCCGGTGAAATCAATTGATTCTGCCGGGGGATTCTGTTATAATAAAATTGCTTAAAATCGGCCCTTACATCCTGTATTTTTGATTCAAACGAGGTGGAGAAAATGACGCGCCGCAAGGAGGAAAACGGATCGCGCCAGGGGCCGTTCCGCGCTTTTTTGTCCCGCGCGCTGTTTGGCCGCGGCGACGGCACGCCGGATTCCCGCCTGTACGGTTTGAGCGTCTTTCTTGTGCGGCTGTGGTGCGCAAGGAAGCCGCGCCCGGCAGTGCGGGATGAAAAGCTCCGGCAGGCGGATGCGCCTTATGTGATGCTTTCCAATCATGAATCCTTTTTTGATTTTTATTATCTCCAGTGCATTTCCCACCTGAAAAAGCCCACGTTTTTGGTGAACGATTTCTATTGCACCCGTTCCGTATTAAAATTCTTTGCCAAACACACGGGCATCATTTCCAAGAAAATATTCGCGCCGGATATGGCCGTGCCCCTCCGCATCATGCGCATGCTGAGAAAGGGGTATCCTGTGGTGATCTTTCCGGAGGGCCGTCTTTCGCCGGACGGGCGCTCCAACCCCATTGTGGAGGAGGGAGCGGCGTTTTATAAGCGGCTGAACGCCGATCTGGTACTGGTCAAGCTGCGCGGCGCGTACTACGCTTATCCCAAATGGCGCGGCAAGCGTTTCCACTCGCCTGTTTCCATCACTGTGGAGGAAGTGATCAAAAAGGACACCAT
>JAFSNT010000085.1 GCA_017443295.1 Clostridia bacterium | reverse complement strand
CTCGTACCGCTGCATTTCGTCCTGAAGCTCCCATTCCAGATCGACGTAGTATTGCTCCGCTTGCCACACGTCCGCTTCTTCGGCGGGATAGGTGCCCAGGGTCAGCGCGCCCATCCCCGCTTCCAGCAGCGGAGAGCAGGCGGACAGCCCCTGGATGATGAAAATGAGCATCCCGCCCAGCAGCAGGATCACCAGGAGATGCTTCTTTTTGCCTACATACTCCACGGCTTTTTCGGAAGCGGAAGCCGTCTTTTCCGCCGCTTGTTTTCCCGTTTTGCCCGCGGCCTTGCCGGTCTTTTTGCCCGCTTTGGCGGCGCGGTAATCCTTTTGGATGTTTTTCCGCTGGAATTTGCGGGACATGGGATTGCTGCCGCCGCTGGCCGCGGCCTCCGCGCCTGCTTCTGTGTCCCCGAAGGTCAGCCCATGTGTACCCATTGTCTGCGCTTTCTTTTCTTCCTGATGGCGCAGGCGGTTTTGCCGTATTTCATGAATCTGCTTTCCGGTATGCAGCGCGGAAGAACCGGCCTGCTCCGCGGTGTGCGCCGCCTGCAAGCCAGTGTTGTCCTGCTCATATTTGGAAAGCTGGGCTTCGGCTTCTTCCTTTATACTATGGGTCGCGGCCTTGACAGGCTTGGCGGCGGTACGGGCAAGCCGGTGATCCTGCTGATCGACGGCGGACTTTTTTGTCCGCCGTCCGGGTGCCGCGTCAAAACGCAGGGCAACAGGTGCGGATTTCTTTTGTCCCGTTTGCAGCCGGGCCTTTTGCGGCCTGCCCTCCAGGGTGTTCCGCGCAGCGTCGGTATTTGATATGGAAAGCGCCTCTTCCTGAATGGCCTTGTTTTCCTCCGCTCCGACTTCCTGAACGGGAAGGGGCCTTTCCGCCGCGTTGTCAGTCTGTTTCCCGGCAGGAAAAGGATCGGTATGGGACCGTTCCATGCCCGGACGATTGCCAGGCTTCGCTGCAGGCCGGGGCTTTGCCGCTTTCTTTCTTGCCGCTTTCGTCTTGGCGGAAAGGTGTTCCAGGCTTTCCGGCTGCATTTCTTCCTTGGAAAAGCGCAGCCGGGGCGCTGCGCGGGCGTCTTGCTCTCTCATGGTCAAGCCTCCTTTTCAGCGGGAGCGGGCACAGCATTTTCGGAATGTTCCAGCTCCCATTTTTCATACATGCGTTCCATCGCCCGATCCTCCCGTCCGGCAGCGACGCAGGCGGCGTAGCCGATCAGGGCCAGCAGCACCAGGGTCAGGATCAGGGTGATTGTCAAAATCGTTCCAAGCATGGTTTCTCACGCTCCCCAGGAGGATAGCTCCTCGATTTCTTCGTCCAGTTCTTCGGTCAGGTCATACAGGGTTTCGTTGAGCCGGTTGGCCCGTTTCAGGTCGTTGGGGTATGCGGCCAGGAAGTTGGCGATGCTTTCGGTCAGATGCTCGATCTTCTCCTGGATTTCCCCGACGAGGATGCGCACATCGTCGTCGGGGTTTTCAAAAAGCTCGTACTGTTCCCGGTCGGTCAGGTCGTCATAGTCGCGGTCATAAGGCATCGGGGTTTCTTTTTATCCTCCTGTTTCGTAGTTTTTAATTGTAATCCGTGCGCTCGGTCAATTTGGTGGTCATGATACGGTACAGCTCGGTGTCTTTCGGGAACCGATCCACAAAGGGCAGGATCACGTTGCCGTAAAACAAAAGTCCCTCGCCTTCGCCGGACTGCGTGACGTGGGACAGCTGATGGGGGCTGATATTCAGTTTCTGCGCCAGGATCTGCCTGTCGCCGCTGGCCTGATTGAGCATATAGATGAAGTCGGAGTTTTCAAAGATGTTCTCCACTTCCCGGCTGCTCAGCAGGTCTTTGACGTTTTGCGTGATCCCGGTGGGGATGCCGCCCCATTTGCGGAAGCGTTTCCAGATTTCCACGGAATAGGTGGCCGTCTGCTCCTCCCGCAGCAAAAGGTGAAATTCATCCATGTAGTACCGGGTGGAGCGTCCCGCCGCACGATTAGCGGTGACCCTGCCCCATACCTGATCCTGCACGATCAGCATCCCTAACTTTTTGAGCTGCTTTCCCAACTCCTTGATGTCATAGCACACCGGCCGGTTGTTGATGTCCACATTTGTGCGGTGATTAAACACGTTCAGGCTGCCGGTCACATAGATTTCCAGGGCGGTGGCGATATGCCGGGCCTCCTTTTCGTCCATGGACAGCAGGGCGTTATACAGATCGCCCAAGATGGGCAGCTTTTCCGGCACGGGATCGTTCAGAAACGGCTGATAGATCAGGCGCACGGCGCGGTCGATCACCGTTTTTTCAATGGGCTGCAATCCGTCCCTGCCGCCGACCACCAATTCGCACAGGGAAAGGATGAAGTCCGATTTCAGCGACAGCGGGTTGTCGTCGTCGCTGTAATTGAGGTTCAAATCCATAGGATTCACATAATCGCCGCTGGTGGGCGAAATATGCACCACCTGCCCGTGGAAGCGTTCCACCAGCGGGAAATACTCACCCTCCGGGTCGCAGATGATGATGTCGTCCTGGGTGATGAGGAAGCAGTTGGCGATCTCACGCTTGGCGCTGAAGGATTTGCCGCTGCCCGGCGTACCCAGGATCAGGCCGTTGGGTGTTTTCAGCTTTTTCCTGTCCACCATGATGAGGTTATTGGACAGGGCGTTCAGTCCGTAGTACAGGCTTTCGCCGCCCGCCTGGAAAAGCTCCTGGGTGGTGAAGGGTACGAAAATCGCCGTGGCGCTGGTGGTCAGCTCGCGATGGATTTCAATGGGATTCTTGCCCAGGGGCAGGCAGGCCACCATGCCGCCCTCCTGCTGGAAGTCCAGCGGCACCAGGGCGCAGTTGTTCTGCTGGGCGATGCCCTTGGCCTGGAGCAGAATGTTGTCCAGCTGCCGCTTGGTATCCGCGGTGTTCATGACCAGAAAGGTCAGCCGGAACATGCGCTCGTTGCGGCTCTGCAATTCCTGGAGCAGCGCCTTGGCCGCCGTGCCGTAGGTCGCCAGATCGCTGGGGATGATGTCCATGTCGTACCCCGCACGGACGGCTTTTTTCTGTTCCTCGATCTTGCTCTTATCCAGATCGGTGATGCGCCGTTTAATGGTCTTGATGGCCTCCATCTGATCCAGGGATTGAATGTGCATGGACACCACCAGGCTGCTTTCCATGGAAAGAAACTCGGCCAGCATCCGATCCTCCAATTCCGGGGCCAGGATTTGCAGGAAGGACACGCTGGCATACTTCTTCCCGATGCGGAAGGAACGGTTTTCCCTGAACTCAAAGGAGGACGGCACGATGAAATCCTTGGTGGACAGGCCGGACGAAGCCAGCCATTTCCAATCGAATTTGAAGGGCTCCAGGCTGTCCATGTGGAACATGGCGTACATGAGCGCCAGCCGTTCCTTGCCGTCCAGCGGGGCGGACGCCACGCCCAGGCGCTTAAAGTTATTGAGAATATCCAGCTCAATGCGTTCCAGCCGGGGCTTGGCGGCCTTGTAGGTATCGCTGTCGATGCCGAAGATGATATACTTCGTTTTCGTCAAGCCGTTATTTCCCTTGGCGAGCTGATTTTGGAGCATCATGGCGTATTCCTCGCGGATGCTGTCGAAATCGTCGCCCTGGGGCGGGATGAACACGCTCTGCTCAAAGCTCTCCATGCCAATCGCCAGATTGAGGAAAGAGAACTGGACGCTGATGCTGGGGTCGAAATAGTTGAGAAAATCACACCAGCCCTCGAAGATCGCGGTTTTGTCCTCGTTCTGGGCCAGCTGATAATTCACGTCCTGGAAGCGGACGGTTTTTGTGTAATGGTGATCGTCCGTAAGGCATACGCCGTCAGGCCACATTCTCTGATAAGGAATGGTCTCCTGGGCGGAATGGGGGCCTTTGCCGCGCTTGTTGACTTCCGCCATGAGCGCGGCAAGCTGCTTCTTTTCCGCCTTGGTCAGCTTGACTTTTTTCTGCGTATTATCTGCCTTGGACAATCGCCCGCACCTCCTTGTCCAGCTTCGCCTGCCGGGTCAGGACAGTATAGAAGTTGTTGGTTTTGTAAGGGCGCTGCTTCGGGCGCTTGAACTTGGCGTCGTAGATATGCCGCAATACTTTCTCCAGCGGTTCGCCGTTTCGTTCATACATGGCGAACAGGAAAAAGGGCATCATGACCACGATCATGATGAGCGCCGCCGCGCTGGCGGGCAGCGCGTTCCGAAGGATAAAGAAAAGCGGCAGTCCAACCAGGATGCCGCAGCCGAAACAGATCACCTGTCTTTTCGTCAGGTTGAACAGGAATTTGGTTTTGACCTGGGACAGGTCTTTGGGGATCGTAACGTAAGCGATAGATATGCCTCCTTTTTAGTCACAGAATGGTTAATGCGCCGAGAAAATCGCTTTGCTCAGGCTGCTGGTTTTGAACAATGTGAAACACAATAAAACCGTGTATCCGATGCACGTCCAGATGGCGGCAATCACATCGTTGCCCACAGCGATGGTTTGCACCAGCACGGCGTAGATGGCGACGCAGACGATGATCAGAAATGCCTGGAACGCCAGGGCGAACAGGGAGCGCAGATAATTCTGCCCCATGGAGCTCCATTCGCGGTTTGCCATGGTCGCCAGCGGGATCGGCCCTAAAGAAGCCACCAGATACACTTCGATCATGCGCCCATAGACGATGATGAAGATGCACACGGACAGAATCCAGGAGATCATGCCCACCAGCAGCGTCTGGAACCACAGCCCGAACAGCGGGCCCACGTCCATGGCCTGCAAGCTGGCCTCCATATTGGTCGCCACGCTGGAAATATCCAGACTGGCCTCCGACACGATCACGCCCGCCGCCTGATTCACCACATGCTGGGCCACATCGAACACGCCCATGATGATATTCCAGGTGTTCGTCACGATCAGCACAGCGCAGAACGTCTTGAATACCCACTTGAAAAAGTTGAAGGTTTCAAAATCGTGAAAGCTGTTTTTGTCGATCACCATCTGGATCAATTCATAGGTCATGACAAAGGTGAGGATGATCCCGGCAATGGGCACCACCACGTTTTCGGACAGGTTTTTCACCATATTGAATACGCTGCCGTTCCACGCCTGTGGCGTCGCGCCGACCGTCCCCGCCACTTCATTGACTTTTTCGTTCACGCCGTTGAACAGGCCGTTCAGATTGGACATGATGCCGCTGACCAACAGGCCCTTCAACCACTCCGTAACCTTTGACCAGAGAAAATTCAATCAGGAAATCCCTCCTTTCCTTCGGCGCAAGCGCCGGCAGCCAGGAAGCCGCCCGCACGGGGCGGCCCCTTGCAAAAAATCGTACAACCGCAATCTCTGCGATCAGACCGTGAACAGACTGCTCAGCAGCGGAACCAGCACGGTGCCCACCACGGCAACACCAGCTCCGGCCATCAGTTGTATCATGGCGAATTAGCTGTCAAGGGGTTTTTAAAAATAAAAACGCAGGGGCTGAAAAGTCCCTTACGGGCATTTGTGATCGGCCAGGACGAAGCTATCCATGGACTGGCTGGCGAGGAATCCGAGAAAGATTTACGTGAAACAGACGTGCGCATCCTTGAATATTCCGCTGAAAAGTGGTATCATCAACATAGAAACCGGAAGGGAGCAAAGGCGTCTCGTTCTCCCTGGAAATCCCAGAAGACATGAGAAAACAGGGCCGCACCTTCTTCCTGCTCCGCTTCCACGACGGCGAGGTGGATGTGCTCGCTTCCACCACCGGCAATGTGCTGGAAGGCGAATCCGCCCTGTTCTCCACCTACGCCATCGCCTACAAGGACGCCGAAGAACCTGTCAGCAGCACCTTCTACTTCAAGAAGGTCTGGGAGGGCAGCGCGGAAAAGAGCATTGACTTTACGCTCTATTCGGCGGACGGAAAGGTGGTTCACCAGGGCTTTGAGAAGCACATTCTGACCGCAAAGGAATGGAGCTATAGCGCCGTGTTCAAGGACGCCGGAAGCTGCTACGTGGTCGAAAAGCCCATCCCCGGCTTCATCACCCGCTACGTCAACGTGGGCGAATACGCCGGAATCACGGATCGCTGCTGCAACGGCGGCACCATCATCAACAAGAGAATCCCCAAGACCGGCGACGAAACTCCGATCTTGCTCTGGGCCGGAATGCTGTTGGTTGGTGCGGCTGGCCTCACCGTCGCCCTGACGGTCAGCAAACGCAGGAAAGCACATAAGTAACTGTTACTAACAACCAAGGCCCTGTCCGTTTCGACAGACAGGGCCTGTTTCTTTGTGATTTTTCGCATTTTTATCTGTGCTCACTTCTCTTTATCCAACACACGCAAGCTGCTGAACCTCCGGGATCGGCTGCAAATTGAAATGAATCGCGATGGTGATGTGACGTTCACCGTCGTCGTCGATTTGCTCATGCACCACGATTGCTTTGACCAGGCGGTTGAGAGTGGCGGCGTCCAATTCCTGAATGTCGGTATATTGGGAAATGGCTTCCTTCCACTGCTGGGTATCATAGGCGATTTGGGCTTCATTGTTTAGGCTTTTCTTCGCGGCGTCGATGCGCTCCTGAACCTCTGCCTGTTCCTGCTGGGTTTTCTCCATCAGCATGGTAAAGTTTTCTTCCGTGATGTGCTTCAGCATCCGGTCTTCGTATAACTGCATCACCATTTTGCCCAGGGCGTCCAATCGTTCTTCGTCCTTTGCGATGGCATGGGCCAGGACTTCCTGCCGCTGGCGCTGCTCCGTTTCGCAGGTTTCCTTGAGACGCTTTGCCACGTCGTCATCGTCCACCTGGGCGGCTTTTGCGCACTCCCTGATCTTGTTCAGAACGATTTCTTTCAGCATCGGTTCCGTCACACGGTGTTGGGTGCAATGGTTTTTGCCGAAGGCATTGTAGGTTTTGCAGCAGTAGACAGGAACCGGTTCATGCGCACATGACATTCGATGGGTCAATGCTTTGCCGCATTCTCCGCATTTGATCAATCCGGCGAATAAACTGAACTCACCATTCTGGCGTGGACGCTGGCGGCTTTTCAGCTTTTCCTGCACGATCTCAAAGGTCGCTTTGTCGATGATCGGGTCGTGACGATCCTCAACCACGATCCAATCTTCCGGCTTCTTTTCGCTGATCGCACCCAGTTTGAAACGGTAATTCCGCTTCTGTCCGGATACAGCGCCAATGTATACCGGGTTGATCAGCAGATCTTTGATCACGCTGAAATCCCACACGTACTTTCCGTTTTCCGGGTCGATCTTCTCCCAGCGGGTGAGAGGAAGGTTGCGCAATCCGCGTTCCCTGCTCCACCAGGCGGGCGTCGGAACCTTCGCTTCTTCCAGTTTTTTTCTGATGAAATTCGGCCCGTGGCCTTCTGCCGCCAACTGAAATATATAGCGTACCGCAGGCGCGGTTTCCTCGTCGATCAGCAGATGGCCGTGCTGATCGGGGTCCTTTTTATAGCCGAACGGCGCGACAGTACCGACGAATAATCCTTTTTTCGCCGACACCATATAGGACGAATGCACCTTTTTTGATATATCTCGGCTATAAAATTCGTTGAGCACATTTTTGAAAGGGGCGATCTCATTGCTGTCCATCATGGTGTCGATGTTATCGTTCAGCGCGATATACCGCACACCATGGCGTGGAAAGAAGTCCTCGATCAGATGGCCCGTTTGCAGATAATTGCGCCCCAGGCGGCTCAAATCTTTGGTAATGACCAGATTGATGATTCCCTTCTTTGCGTCTGATAACAGGTTCTGCAATCCCGGCCTATCCATGTTCAAGCCGGTATACCCATCGTCCTGGTACACCTGGGCAACGTCCCACCCCTGTACTTTGCACACAGAGGTGAGCAGCTCGCGCTGGTTGCCGATGCTGGCGGATTCCCCTTGCAGGTCGTCATCCTTGGACAGCCTGCAATAAATGCCTGCTTTGAATAAACCCATTCCTGCAAGAGAAGGGGCGCTTGCCATCGTTCCGTACATCATCCGTTTTCACCGCACAATCCAGACGAACCCTGATTCGGCGGAACGCTATGTTCATTATACAAGGTTCTTTCCCTTTTGGGAAGTGGTTTTTCGGTATGATTCTGTAAAAACTTTTCGATAATCAGGTCTGCGAAAATGTCTTTTGCTTGCAGCCCGCCGTCAAAAACCGTGGTGACGGTGATCTGTGGTTCTTTCTTTGCCATAAATTCCTCCAATAGCATATATCGTGCGTTCTGTTATGTTCTATCCATTTGTTGCTTTCGCTGTTCGCTTTGCTGCTCTTGGATTCGTTCCCGCTCTTTCAGCACAGAATCGATCTGTGCCTGAATACGGAACAGTTCTTTGGATTCTTCCCGCTGCCGCTTTAGTTCTTCGTAATCGGCATCGTATTCAGCTGAAAGTTGTTTCTCTTCCTCTTTCCATTGGCTGATATGCAGTGTTTTATCGGGCATATCTTTCAAGAGGTTATCCAATGTTCGTTTGGCGGCAAAATGAATGTTGAAATCCATTTCGTGGTCCTTGCGGTATTGATCACGCTTCATTTTGAAATGGATGTTCTTCATGTCATCCACAACCTCTTTCGTGCTACCATACCGTTCGGCGGCGCTGATCAGTTCTTTCAGTTCCTTCTGGCGTTTTTCACTGTCTCTCATTTTCCGGTTGAGCTGATCGAGTTTTTCACGGTATTGGTCGGTGACTGCCTGCAAGTCATCCAGGGTGGAAAGGTCATGCTGCTCCAAATAAACGATTTCAGCAGATACCTGTTTCAGATTATTGTTCTTCGCTTTATTGGAATAAGCACCCGCATTCCGCATTTTCAGGTAGTCCATCAGGAGCAGGGAAAGGCTGGGAGATACCGGCTCGTTCAGGTTTTCTTTTATTTCTTTGATCCATGCTGCCAATTGCTGATACCGGGTGATCAGCTTTTTCAGGAGCGCGTTGGCAGCGCGTATCATTCGATTCAGGTTTCCTTTTTCGGTGCGGATACCTTTCTTCTCCATGGCGCGTACCGTCGGGCCTTCGTGGATTGTGGGCAGTTGGTGCGTTCCTTGTTCCTTATAGGAGCGATGATCGATTTTCACCGGAGCGTTCTTTTTCTCCAGTTCCCGGTTCACGTAATTCGCCCATTCCTGCCGCCAATGGAGCAGGGTTTCCTTCTCTCCCCAATCCGTGGTGGGTACAGATTTCCAGACATAGTTTCCTTTCGCGTCGCGGATACGTCGGCCATTTTTGTCCAATGTGTACTCCCGACGCTGCTTATTTCCCCAGCTTCCATCCGGGTTGATGGGCCGTATAGGACATAGGACGTGGTAATGTGGATTGGGAATGCCGCCTTTCGGGTCTGGCAGATGTACCGCGAAATCGCAGATCATTCCCCGGCTGACGAATTGTTCCTGTAGGAAACGCCGCGCCAGGGCGATGTTTTCATTCATCGTCAATTCATTTTGCAGGGCGATGTCATAGCTGTAAGCCAATTGTGCTTTTGGGTGCTCCTCAATTTTTTCTACTGCGTTCCATAGCGTGGCCCGGTCAGCGTACTGTCGGGGTACATGGGATGGCAGCAGGATTTCTTTATAAACGACGCCCTGCTTCCGGGTATAATCCGCCTGCTCATGGTAATAGTCGCTGAACAGGTTTTCTCCCGCGCGATACGCGGCGGCGGCAAGAACGGATTGCCCGGCAGAGCGTTTGATGATTCCGGCGTGAAAATGGTACAGGGCGATCAGGGATCCTCTCCTTCCGGGGGACGGGGATGCGCTTCCTGATACGCTTTCCAGGTTTCTTTGGCATCTGCGGTTGTCAGTATCTTTTCCATCAGCTGATAGAAATCAGCATCCTCAATCTCCTTTGATTCGGGAAGAATGTGTTCAATGACCGCTCCTTTTGTGATCAGCCGGTGCGCGCGTTTCGCCCGTTCTCCACGCTTATAGTATTCATCCAGGTTTTCCAGCCGTTGGATTCGTTTCTCCAGAATTTCATTCTCCTCCATGGCTTTGGCGGCAATACGCAGGTTCTTCTTGTATTGTTCTGTCTTTTCTGAAATAAAACGGCGTAAGTTGTTATCCATAGGTTCCTCCGGTATCAGTATTTAGGTCGTTTTCTCAGGCTTCTATCTCACGATCATGGGATAGCCGCGAAGCGGTGCAAGGGCAAAGCCCTTGTTCATCGCGCAGCGATGCAGGGAGGATGCGGCATTCGGATGCCGTCATCCTCTGCCTCGCAGAGCGCACATACGGGGCAGCAGGGCTGAAACCGTATATAAGTGCGCCATTGGCATGGAAAGAAAAAACTCACGTACAATCGTTTTCTTTTGTTCCCCCTGGCGGCTTTAAGTGATCCGATCAACCTGGCTTGTGTGCCGTCCTTTTCATTCATTTCTCCCAGCAATAGGTCATGGGCCATGCCTTGGGCCTATATTCCTTTCCCTTCGCTTTCAATCGTTATGTTGCCCCAAACAATGCCTTAGCCCGTTCCATCTGAACCTTCGCGTTATCCTTTCGGATGTTGCGATTGTTGATGCGAAGCGGTACACAGCGCTCCAGCACGCGGTCATAGATGCGGGCATGGGCCAGGTCAGCGGGATTTTTGAGTTCATTCAGAGTCAGGTTGGTGGTCACAATCAGGGGCTTGCCGCTGCGATAGCGGCTGTCGATCACGTTGAACACCTGCTCCAGGGCAAACTCAGAATTACGTTCGATGCCTAGGTCGTCCAGGATCAGCAACGGGTATATGTTCATTTCGTCGATGAAACGGTTGCGTTCTTCGCTGCGCAAGTCGGTGAGCGTGTTCAGGATGCGGGCGAAGTTGGTCATCAACACCGGCACACCCCGCTCGATCAGCGCGTTGGCGATGCACCCGGCAAAGAATGTTTTGCCCGTGCCCACATCGCCCCACAGCAGCAGGCCGGTGGCGTTTTCCCGCATCTCCTCCCAGCGTTCAACGTAAAGACGGGCCTTTTCCATTTCGGGATTATACCCTTTGTCGTTTGCGAAGGTGTAATCCAGAAACGCTTTGTCCTGAAAACCATCAGCTTTCAGTTGCGCAACACGCTCCTGGAATTCCCGCTGCTTTCGATCCGTTTCCGCATTTACTTCCGCTTCTCGCTTACATACGCACATCACCGGCGGCGTGACAATCTTCCCAAGCATTTCCACCCTGGCCTGCCGTGGCGTGTGACATTTCGCGCAGTAGATCAGGCCGTCGTTGCCCAGGTATTCATCCTCCGCGGGCTGGCGATCCGCAAACATGTTGTACAGAAGATCACTCAGTGTGTTCATAAACTTTCTCCCTCCTGACAGGAATAATCCCGCTTCTTTTGCCCATTCAGGCGTTGATCGCGTGCCGCCCAATCCAAAATCGTGGCCGCATGATCCGCGTATTTCTTTCCACTGGAAACCATGTACCGGGACAGTCGTTCAACGTATTCATCGAAATCGGGAACGCTCTGCCGCAGTTCTTCAGCCTGCTTCTCCGTCAGATAAACATTCTGAAACTGTCCCATCACAATGCGGGAAGATATATAACTCACTCTATCTTTCTCTTTTATTCTTTCTCTATTATTTCTATTAGGGGACAGTTTTCTGTCTGTCAGGGGGAAAGAATTCTGTCCGTCTGATGGAAAGCTTTCTTTCTCTTGGGAGGAAAGTTTTCTTTCCATCACCTGGCTTTTGACGGAAAAATTTTTGTCTGTCGTCTGGCCTGTGAGGGAAAGAAAACTGTCTGTCTCCAAATCCATCAGCACATAGATGCAAGAGGGCTGGTGGTTGTTCTTTCGTCTGCGGATAATCAGCTTGGCTTCTTCCAGTGCGGATAACGCAGTCTTGACTGTCATTTCACTTTTGCGGAGGGCGGCAGCCATTTCCTTGATCGTATAGTGCAGGTACACATGCCCGTCCGCATCCAGCCATTCGTCCTTTTTCATGGACACCCTGGCTCGATCCAGCAGCAGGATATACAGCACCTTCGCGGTTTCGTTCAGGTCATATTCCAGCAAGAAACGCGGGAAAGCCATGAATGGGGGAAGACGGCTTTGCGCCGTCAGATAACATTTTTCATTCACTGCCTGTGACTCCTTTCCAGATGTTTGATCAGTTACAACGCGCATCTGACGTTGATTCCCGGTGAATTAATTGTATTACAGATAGACGAAACTGGCATTGAACGGGAATTGAGTGAAAATTGACTTGTCGAAGAAAAAACTCCCGCTTTCCAGTGAAAAAAGCAGGACTTTTCCGGTTGGATCGTGTATAATACTGTTTGACCCACAGAAGAGAGGAACGAAAAACAGATGGAGCGCTGTGATTTTGCCTCGATTATGAAGATCATCCGTGCCGATTTGCTGGATGGTAATTTTGGAAATCAGATGGAACTGGTCGAAACCATGTTCTCCAGTTACCTGCAAGAAAGCAACGTCTGTTTTGATATGGGATTGCTGAACAAGTGGCTGAACGGACTCACGCGGGTCAGCCCAGCAGTTGGCTTATTTTATTTGAAAGACAGGAAAAACCGTGATGAGCTTGCAGTTACGATGGAAGATGTGATCCTGCCCTGCCTGTCGGACAGTTCAATGACTGTCCAGAATATCTATAATCTGCTCATCCAGGATCCGACCATCTCTGAACGGAAGAAGCAGGAATTGACGCGAGGCGGAGCATTTGAAACGGAAGCGGAAGAGGCGGAATTCCTTGCCGATGCGCTGATATTCGGCATGACACGGCCTTTTCAGGCACGTGATATTCGCAAGCCAAGAACTGTAAACGTCACCATAAAATCGCCTGATATTCGCGGATATATTCTGGATGGTGAAGTGCCGGAACCCTGTGAATGCTTTTGTGGAAGAAATGAAGAAATCACATTCATACGCGCTGCGCTGGTATGGTACGGAAAACTTTTTATCGAAGGGACTCCAGGCATCGGTAAAAGCGAAGTGGCAAAAGGTTACGCGAAAACATATAAGCAAGAATACACAAATATTCTCTATATCCAGTATTCCGGCGATTTACAGCAGGATATTGCCAATTTGTACTTTGCTGACGATATGCCGCAGGAGACAGAAAAAGAACGTTTCGCCCGGCATGATCGCTTTTTGCGGACCTTAAATGAGGACACGCTTCTGATCATTGACAACTTTGATACAAAATCGTCCCGTGAAGCATCCTTGTTTAACCTGCGGAAATACCGCTGCCATATTTTGATTACCTCACGCCGCAGATGGTCGGGTTACAGACGCTATCGAATCGGTACGTTGAAAGACGAAATGCTGTTTCAATTGATAGCGCATTATTACCCTGATGCAGAAAAGAACAAAGATATCATGCAGCGAATCATGGCAGAGGTACAGTGGAATACCCTGATGGTTGAGTTGATCGCACGTCTTTTAGGCCAGGGATCATTTGATTTGGAGGCCGTTCTGTACCAACTTCTGGTTGCGGGATCGAAGATTTCCATAAAAGAAAAAGTACGAATGAACAAAGATGGAAAAGTCAGGCGGGACACCATTTATGCGCATATCCAGGCTTTGCTTGAGTTAAGCGAATTATCCACAGTGCAGCAGGATATTATTCGATGCATGGCGCTCGTTCCGCTCCCTGGCATCCCCAAACATCTATTGGCCAAATGGATGGGATTATTCGATATAAACGAGATCGAGGGATTGATCGATTTGGGCTATCTGCTTTGCAGCCGGGATAATACGATCATTATTCCTCGCATCATCCAGAGAGCCGCCTTTTCAGAATTGTCGCCGAGCGCTGGTCAATGCAAAAGATTTCTGGAATCGATTCGGAAAGAATGCCTCTCTCACGGCAAAGATTCATCCAACTTTCTTCTCATTGTCAATATCATTATTTCCCTCATGGAAACACCAAAGGACGATTTTGCCTACTATCTTCAGTTCCTTCAGGATACCTATTCGTATGTAGAGAAATACGATTATGAGGACGTACTGGAGAAAATGCGAAGTCAAATGGCTCTCATGATGCTGGCAATTGAGCCCACAAAAATGGATGAAGCACTGCTGCAGTATTATCATGCGAGAACGTTTGAGTACCCAAGCGAACGAATCCAAGAGCTGGAATCCGCCCTGTGCATGCTGGATGTTTCCAGCAAAGAAAGCGCTTTGCTGGAAAAAAACATCCATGCGGAACTTGCGTCAGCGTATCATGTGATCGAAAATGATGACGCCGCAGAGCAGCATATGACCGCAGCATTAGACCTTTGGAGGAAATGTCAGCCATTATATGACTACGATGGCGTATACCTATCCCATTGCAAGGATGCCATCTGCCAATTATTCAATCATTTGGTGCTGCTGAAAGACATGGAAGCATATGATATTGCGTTGGTTGAAATCACAGAACTCCAGGAAATGCTTGAAAGTATTTGCCCTGATTCTTTCGATTATGGCTTGTTACTGCATCTGAAAGGCGAACTCCAAATCTATGAGGAAGATTTAGACGAAAGAGATTCTGCTGTTCAAAACTTGCAGCGGGCTTATCGTATTTTCCGGTCTGAACTGCTGGAAGACAACAAAGATTTGATGATAAAAAAGGAACAGCACATCAAAGAACTGCTCCAAAAAGCGGGATTAACGGATGAAGATATCCAAAAACTGCTGGAACCTGTGGAAGAATCAAATAAAGACGGTTGATTAAATACACGTAATACCTCGTCACTTTTGTCAAGGGCAAAATTAGAGAAAACCCGCCACAATTCGGCGGGTATTTCCATTAGGGGCCCCAAATCCCACAGCAGGCTGCTGGTCAGGTATTTGTCCCGAATCTCCCGGCTGCCGATCAGGGCGTCCACCGTATCCTTTTTCGTCAGGTGAAGGTCCGCGGGGGTCATCGGCATGCCGCAGCTTTTCATCAGGTTCCACACCTGCTGCCGGGGCGGAAGCTCCTCTTGGATGATATGCCGAATCTCCGGCCAGTGCTCCACGATGCGCTTCAGGCGCTCCTGCTGGTTTTCGGGCTTATTCTTCCCTACCTGCTTTTCGATTTCCAGGATGGAGGGCGCGATGGGGCCGAAGATGTCCTTCATGGTCGCTTCCCACTTTTCAGGCGAGAAAGCGCGCATGGCCGCTTCCGCGCGGTCTTTGTCGACGGCTTCCATGTTCAGCATATGCTCGATAATCCACAGGGTAAGCAGGGTGCCCACGCCCACCTGAATGCCGTGCAGGTCGCTGGGCTGGCCTTTTTGAAGCGCCTGCATTTCCCAGATGTGGCTGAAATAATGCTCCAGCCCGCTGGCCGGGCGACTGATTTCCGCAAAGGCCATGGAAATGCCGCTGATCACCAGCCCTTCCAGCACCGCCTTGAGCGCTTCCGGCTCCCGCTTCATCAGGCCGTCGGCGTGCTCCACGATGTTTTTCAGGCAGGAGCGCACCATGGCGGCGATTTCTTCGCAATAGGCGTCGCCATGCACGATGTGCGCGATGCGCCATTCGCAGACGGACACGTATTTGGCCAGCATATCCCCCAGGCCCGCCTGGAGCATGATGTCCGGCGCGGTGGCCAGGATGTCCGTATCGGCGATGATGGCCTCCGGACAGGCGTTGTACAGGCTTACCTTGATATGGTTCTGGATCATGGAAGCGGAATTGGAGCAGTACCCGTCCATGGACGGCGCGGTGCAGACCACCATGCTGGTCAGACCGCAGGCGTGGGCCATCACCTTGCAGCAGTCGTTGATCACGCCGCTGCCAACCGCCAGGATCACATCGCACTGGGGATCCATCGCCATGGCCAGCGCGCCCATGGCGTATTCGTCCGGCTCCATTTTCCCTTCCCGATGGGGGAACACGAAATCCGTGTGGGGAATCCCGGCCTCGTCGAGGACGGAAAGCACCTGCAAGCCCGCTGCTTTCCTTGTATTCTCATCCATGACCACCATGGGCCGCTTCCGCCCGCGGCTGCGAAGCGCGTCCGGCACAAAGCGCACAGCGCCTTTTTCCGCGCGGAAATAGCGCAGCTGGCAGCGGTGGGTTTTGCCGCAGCTGCAAGGGATGCCTTCCTCCCGGGTCAGTTCCGCCAGGGTCATATCCGCCAAATGCTTTTCCATATACTTTTCCCTCTTTCTTTATTCCTGCGAATCAACCGATTTACTCAATGTTCTCCCAATGGGACAGCAGATACTGTTCCGCTTCCAGGCACCACAGGCCCTGGTTCCGGCCCACGATCTCGGCTAAATCCGCGAAGCGCTTGTCCTCCTTGCCCTTTTCAGCAAAATCGTCGATGGCGGTCAGCGGCATGTTGATATGGGTATAGATCAGTTTTTTCCCGCCGGGAATCTTGGGCAGGGTCAGGGTGGTTTCGGCGGCGCAGTCCAGGCCGCCCACGTGGGTCACCATCACGGCGGGCCGGATGCGCCCGGCGGCGGTGAGCTCCAGCGATTCGATCATGTCCGCGGTATTGCCGCCGGTGCTGCCGATCACATGGGCGCTGTTGTAATGCACGTCATAGAAATTGATGCGGGCGGAGAATTTGTTATCGGTGGGCCCAGCGAAGAAATTGAGGCAGCCGTCCCTGCCCAGGATGGCGGAGGACAGCTCCACCACGCTTTCCACAGGGGCGTAGGCGAACACATCGTCGTAACCTCCCCCGACCAAGTCCTTGAGATACTGAGCTGGGTCAGCAATATCCCGCGTATTGACGAAGGTGACCTGAACGCTGGTTTTTTCCACGAGCTCCCTGGGAAAAAGCTGCCGCGCGCGTTGTATACGGTTTTCATCAATGTCGGTCACGACGAGCATGCCGGGGCGGCGGTCGCAGTGGATGATGTATTCCACCATGCCCAGGCCCATGGGCCCCGCGCCCGCCAGGATGGCCATCTTCCCGCCCTCGCGGATGCCCATCTCATGCTTGTACACGCCCATCTGGGTATGGAAGGCGGAATGCGCCGCGCCGATGTTGCAGCTGTAAGGCTCCGCCAGGGAAGCCTCAAAGAAGGCTTCCCCCTTGTACTCCAGAAAACAGCCCAGCTCCATCACTTCCTGGGGAATGATGCAGTAGGTGCAGTCTCCGCCGAAATAGGGATAGCTGTAGCCCGGGCTCCACATGGTGCCCTTGTAGTTCAGCGCGGGCTGGAGGGTGAATTTGGTGCCGGGGAAAAACTGCCCTTCGTATTTCTTTCCCACCTTTTCGATCACGCCCGCGAACTCGTGGCCCATGATGGCCGGATGCTCGGCCACGTCGGGATGCACGCGCTTGTGCTTTGTGCCCAGCACGGCGCATTTGTAGGTGGACATGCAGATGCTGTCGGAGACCACCTTGACCAGGATCTCGTCCTCCTTGATTTCAGGCAGTTCAAATTCCATCAGGCGCAGGTCATTGGCGCCATGGAGGCGCACGGCACGGCTTTTCATATGGGACTCCCTTCTGCTTATGCAACGTCAGATTTCTTCGATTTGTACCTGCCTGAGGAGTTCATCGACCACATGCTTTTCGGCAGGTTGGGTGCCGGGTGTCGTCACCGCCGCGGCGCTGACCGCCAGAGCTAAGGCGCAGGTGTCCCGGAAGCCCATGCCTTTGGCCGCGCCGTAGGCCATGGCGGCCATCATGCTGTCGCCCGCGCCGACGGTGCTCTGCACAGGCACCCGCAGGCCGTAGCCCCGAAGCGCCTGATCCCCTGTCACAAACAGCGCTCCGTCGCTCCCCAGGGAAACCGCCACCGCGCCGATGCCGTCCTGTACCAGCCGCCTGGCGGCCTGGGCCATCTCACTGACGCTTTCAAACGTTGTGCCGGTCAGACGGCCCAGTTCCACGTCGTTGGGCTTGATCAGGGAAGGCTTGGCTTTCACGCCCTCGATCAGCAGCCCGGCGTCTGCGTCCAGGTAAGTCTGCACGCCCCTGCCACGCAGTCGGGTGATCCAATCGGCAAAGACGGTGTCCGGGGTGCCCGCGGGGGCTTTGCCCGCCATTACCACAATATCGCCGGGGCTGGCGGCGGCTTCCACTTTCCGGTATACGGCTTCGATGACCTCGGGAGACACCGGCGTACCCGGCTCGTTGATGTCGGTGTTGGTATGCTCCTGGGGATCGACTACCTTGAGGTTGGTGCGGGTTTCTTCTTTGACCCACACGAAATCGGAGGCGATCCCCATGTCCCGCAGGCTGTTTTCAATGTAGCGGCCCGTACCCCCGCCCAGGATGCCGGTAGCCAGGCTGTCAGCACCCAGCGAAAGCAGCACCTTGGATACGTTGATGCCTTTGCCGCCTGGGTCAAGACGCAGGCTTTGGATGCGGTTGACCTGATTCACCCGGAAGCCGGGCAGGATCACCGTTTTATCCAACGCCGGAGTCAGTGTGAAAGTAATGATCATGTATAGTTACCTCTTTTGAACCATGCAAAATCTTTCCGGAGTCTGGTTCCTTATGGCTATGATAGCATAATGAAAAGCCGAATTCAAGAGAAAAGAAAACCCTTGTAAAAAGCGCGGTTTCTCAGCAGTCCGTCAAAATTTCCTCTATGGCTTTGCCCTCCGCGTCGGGCAGCTCTACCCCCAGAATGCGGGCATAGGTCGGCGCTTCGTCCAGGATGGAGCGCCGTTCCAATACCACGCCGGGACGGATATGCGGGCCGCAGGCCATCAGGGTGGGCTGAGGGCCTTTGTCGGGATGGTAGCCATGGGTGGCGCGGCCAAACTTGTAATCGCTGTTGTCAGCTGGCCGCACAAAGGGGCGGGTGCAGGCATTGGAAAAGGAAGTGTAGCCGTCTGTTTCCAGCACGAAGGAGAAGCCGCCGTACAAGCCTTCTTCTTCCCTTGCTTCCCGGGCTGTGTAGACGCGCCCGAAGCCGTACAGCCCGTCCGCGGACATCTGTCTCAGCACGGCATACACCCGTTCGGTGTCTGCCGGATTTTTGACATACACCTGGGCCGACATGCCTGCCGAATGGGCAACTGCCGTATAATCGGTGATCCTGCCCTCCGTGTTCACCGTGACCAATCCCCGTTCAGCCAGCAGCGCATTGAGGGCCACCGTGCGAGTAATATTCATCTGCCCGTGGTCGCTGACAATGAAAATATCCGTCGTATCCCGGATACCGGCGTCATCCAGCGCTTTCAGAATTTCACCCAGCCAGAGGTCGATTTGATGCAGCCCGTGGGTGACCAGCGGGCTGAACATGCCGGTTTTATGCCGGTATCCGTCGATATTGGCGGGGTGGATCATGAGCAGGTTGGGCTTGTAGTGCCGGATAATGGCCCCTGCGCAGGCATGGATAAAAGCGTCGCAGTCAGGATGGATCCGGTGTTTTCCGTCCAGCAGATGGCGGTTGGGCTGGATCACCCGCTCGATGATTTCCGGGCTGGAGCCGGAAGCGGCAAAGCATGCTTCGGTGGTTTCCTCCGGCGACTGGGGCCAATACTCGTCGATCAGGTAATCAATGTGCGGGTGGTTTCCCGTCACCGGCCAGAAGACCGCCGCCGTGGTCAGCCCCGCGGCGTGGGCGGCATCAAAAATATCGCCGGTCTTTACCGCGCTGTGAAACCATTCCCAGGGCGCGTGCTCCAACGTTAGGTCGTCGTCCCGCTCGTTGTTGACCACCCCGTGCCTGCCGCAGGGAACGCCCGTGCACATGCTGGTGTGGCAGGGATAAGTGACCGTGGGATAGACGGAACGGATGGTTTTCACCAGCGATCCTTTTTTCATCAGCTCCCCGAAGGCGGGCAGCTGCCGCAGAGTTTCCAAATCGTCGTACACCAGCGCGTCTTCTGAAATCACGACCACATGCCGGTTCGTATCCATAAGCCTTTATTCCTCCTGTTGGTAACGGTATACAGCTTCATAGGCTTTTTTCATATCGGGATACAGCGCGCGGAATACCTTGAGGTGCTTTCGGTAAGCGTTATGTTTTTCTGGATTGGGAGAATATTCCCTTGCGATATGGATACAGCGCGCGGCTTCCGCGAAATCCCGGTACCAGCCGATGCCCACGCCGGCCGTCAGCGCCGCGCCCAGGGAGGTGGCTTCGTGGGGCGTCTGATGCACTCGCACGGGCACGCCGAACATATCGGCGGCCATCTGCCCCCACAGGGCGCTTTGGGCCCCGCCGCCGATGAGCGTGAGGCGTTTGGCCGGGAGGCCGTTTTCGCCGAGAATATCCCCGCAAAGGTTCAGCGCCTGCATGACGCCTTCGTATACCGCACGGACGATGTGCCGCCGGTCATGGTACAGCGTGAAGCCCATCAGCGTACCGCTGACCTCCGCCGTCCACCAGGGCGTGCGTTCTCCCATGAGCGTCGGCAGGAAAAACACGCCCTGGGATCCCGGAGAGATTTCCCCAGCCATGGCCTCCAGCGCCGCATAATCGGGCTTTTTCTCTGCGAAGCCCAGCAGATTCCGCATGGCCCAATCGAAAGCCGCCGCGCCGCACTGCACCGTGCCGCACACGTTGTAGCCTTTGCTGTCGCTGTCAAAATAGCTGAACAGCCGCATTTCCCGATCCCGGCAGGGGGCGGGACTCAGGGTGCTGACCCAGGCGGAGGAACCAATGTTCATGTACATATCGCCCACGATCTGATCCCTGGCCCCGTGGGCGGCGCAAGCCCCGTCGCCTGCCCCGACAGCCACCGGCAGCCCCTGGGGCAAGCCGGTCAGGGCAGCAAATTCCGGGCTGAGGGAGGCGCTGACATCACAGGACGCGACGATGCTGGGCAGCTTGTCCGCATCCACGCCACAGGTCTTTACAATGTCCAAGGCCCAGTTCCCCGTGTCCAGGTTCAGGCAATTGCACAGGGAAGCGTCGGTAGGATCGGTCAGGCCCGCCCTGCCGGTGAAGCGGCCGTACAGGTAATCTTTGATGTTGACGAATTTCCAGGTTTTCCTGTAAATATCGGGCGCGTTCTCCCGCAGCCACATGTATTTGGGCAGCCCGCTGTGCACGTCGATGCGGTTGCCGGTGACGGTATAATATTCCTGCTGGGGAATCAGGCTGGCGATGCGCGCGCACTGGGGCGCGGAACGAAGGTCGCTGTGGATGATGTTGTCGTGCAGGGCCAGCCCGCCGCGGTCAATGGGAACGCAGCCGTTCATGGTACCGGTGAATACCAGGGCGGCGCAGTCCGATGGGGCCAGCCTATCCAGCACTTGGGCGATGGCCCGCAGGGCGGCGCTTACCTGGGTCTCTGGCTCCTGCTGCGCCCAGCCGGGGCTGGGATAGCGGGTCGGGTATTCCTGCGTATTGACGGAAAGGGCCTCTCCCTGCCGGGAAAAAGCCGCGCATTTGATGCCGGTCGTTCCGGCGTCCAGCGTCAGGATGTACTGCTGCATCTTCTCGTCCTCTGTATCTTGTTTTCGTGGTAACTCTGCGGGCGATTTATATAAGACGCATTCAATCAGATAGGCGAGAGGAGAGAGAAAATAGGAGATTTATCATGATTCTGCTTATGATGGGCGATGCGGCTTCCTATTTTGAATCTGACTATATCAATCTCCTATCTTCTAACTCCTATCTGACTTAAAGTTCTCAATAGGTCAAGTAAAGCAATTGCTTTCTCCATTAAGAAAAAATCTCATTCATTATTCCATTTCAGCAGTCCCCAGCCCATTTCGGGAGAGTAGGTGAATACGCTGTAGGCGCAGTTGGCGTGCCTGACGCGCTGGTCGGGGATCCAGGTGGAGCACAGCACGACGGACAGCAGACCCTTCATGAGGCCCTCATGGGTGAAAACCGCGACCTGTTCAGCATCCAACTGGGAAACGCGCTGCAAAAAGCGGCCTGCCCGTAGGCGCAAATCTTCCCCGGTTTCCCCGCCGAAAAAGGTAAAGTCCCGGGTTCTTCTGCTGTATTGCAGCGCGTCCCCGTATTGCTCCTGGCATTCGTCCACGTTTCGCTCCGTCAGGTATCCCACGCTGACTTCCCGTAGATCCGGGTCCAGAACAGGCTCCACGTCCGGCAGCACGATCCGCGCCGTTTGAACGGCGCGCGTCAGATCGCTGGAAAAAACGCGGTCAAAGGTCAGGTTTTCCACGTTTTTTCTTGCCGCCAAAGCCTGGCTTTCTCCATAGGGCGTCAGAGGCGTCTGGCTCCACCCGCTGAAAAGCCGCTGCCGGTTGCCGACGCTTTCTCCGTGCCGGAATACATACAGTTTCATTTTTCCTGTTTCCTTTCCTTGGATGGATGATCAGAAACGCATTCGCCTCACAGCACCGCGTCCAGCGCCATCCGCTGGGCGCACAGCTTATACAGTTCGGGATCGAAAGCGACGTTGCCGATGGTAGGTTCCACGAACGCTCCGCCCATGGCTTGCAGCTTTTCGATAAATTCCCAGGGGACACCGCCGATGACGAGGACGTCGTCAAACTTGAATTCACTGATCGGGGCTACGTAACCGGCTGTGGCCATGCCGCCCAGGAAACCGAAGCGCTCGATCAGGGCGGTTTTCGCGCCTTCCCGGGCCGCCCCCGCAGACGACCACGTCATACGCGCCCACAATAGGCGCGCTTTTCTCAATCCTGATACTGGGCATAAGCGCTTTCACCCTCCCGCTGATCAGCTGTAGGCCCGCATCTCAAACACCGTCACATCCGGCGCGCCATTCGTAGACAGCACACGCAGGCGGACAGTGTCGCAGACGGTCGGCTCAAAATCCAGCACGTTCAGGCGCTGATGGTTGCCGCTGACAGTGATTGTCCTGACAGTCTGCCCGTGAAGCAGCAGTTCGACATTGTAATCCCGCACCAGCTCCGGCGGCACGCCGGGGCGCTGCTGGGCCTGCCGGTTCGGGCTCATGGTGACCCGGATGGGATAGCGGAAGTCGCTGTGGAATACGAAGCGAAGCTCCCGGAGAGCGGCGGGCTCCCGCAGGGACATGGTCAGGGTTTCGCCTTCCGGAGCCAGGCCGTCCGAGACCCATCCGTTCATTTCATCGCCGATCTTCCGGGAAATGCCGTTGGCCACTTTTTCCGGTTCACAGCCCGGCTTGAACGACGAGGCGCTGAAAATGGCCGTGCGGGCCAAGTCGTCGGGGTCTTCGTTTTTGAAGCCCGGCAGATACCCCCCGTCCCGCAGGATGTCCTGCTGGACTTCTCGGATATAGGGAGCCAAGCCCCGGGGATCGACTTTGTGCCGGATACATCTTGCCGCCGCGAGGCCCACGGCTTCGCCCCCGATGGCGCAGCAGCCGATGATGCGGGCGCTGGCCATGGCCAGTCGGCTGGCGCTGATGTCGCGGCCCGCGAACATCAGGTTGTCGATGTTGCGGCTGTAATAGCTGCGGTAGGGGATCGTATAGACGCCCTTGTAAAAGCCGCAGTCGCTGGGGAGCCTGTCTTCATCCAGCAGGCCGTGGGGCGCGTGGAGATCGACGCACCAGCCGCCGTAGCAGACGGCGTCCTCAAAAACGCGGTGCTCCAGCACATCGTTTTCGTTGAGCATGTAGTCGCCCTCCAGGCGGCGGCTCTCACGCATACCGGGCAGCGCGCCCACCCAGTCCAACGCCAGGTTTTCGGAATGATGGTCGTGCACATGCTCCTCGTTGTTTTTGATATGGTCCCAGATGCCGTAGGCGTAGGCCATCAGGTCATCGCGGATTTTCTCGAATTCCGGGATGATGTCGTCTCCGCTACCCATCAGCTCGCACCACCAGTAGCCGTAATCGCTGGCCGCGCTGCTGGTCATGCTGGTACGCTTGTATTCTTCCGGGTCGGGCAGTCCGCTCACGTCGATCTGGTCGCGCATGTCCCGGCAGTGAATTCTTTTCGCCAGCTGCTTTTCCGTCAGATGCTTGGCAAACGCGGGCTTCTGGAAGTTCACCGGGTGGCCCAGGTCTTTGGCCAGCATCATGATGGTGTTGCCCATGCGGTCATTGTTGGGCTCCTTAGGCGCGTGGGGCTCGTGAAACTCGCTTTTCGCCTCGCTGCCCATCCGGTATTCGGCCCCGGCGTAATAGCCCAGTGTTCCGTTGCCGGTGGCGTCCACGAATATGTTCGCCCACAGGCGCAGGCGCATTTCCGTGGTTTCCTGCACGCAGTTGATGGCGGTGATTCGCTGCCCTTCCGTCTCGCAGTCATACATCACGGTATTGTGATAGACCGTCAGGTGCTCCTGCTTCTGCGCCGCCTCAAACAGGATCATGTCCCAGATGGAATAGCTGAAATTCTCATTGCGGCTTTTGTTTTCCAGCATCAGTTCGTACACGATCCCGCCCTCGGCGTAGTCGGGCTGCTTGGTACCCTGATCCGCGCCGGAGATATGAATGCGTATCTCGCTGCTGGCGTTGCCGCCCAGCATGGGCCGGCTGTTGACCAAAGCGGTGTCGATCCCCTGCCGGGCGCAGGCCAGCGCGGCGCACAAGCCGCTCATGCCGCCGCCGACGATCAGCACGTCGTATGTCGCTTCCGCGAAGCGCTCAGCTTGTCTTTTCATGTCTTTTTCCTCCGGTCAGCGGTAGAGGCTCAGCAGGTATTCTCCCACCTGGCGGCAGTACTGGGCGGAAAGGTCCATCAGTTCGTCCGGCATGCTGCCGTTGATGCGGATTTCATAGATCAGGTCTGCCTGGCACCCGGATACATACAGCGCGTGCATGACCTCTTCCCAGGGTACGGAGCCCAGGAACGGCATCAGGTGCAAATCTTTTTCGCCGTGGTTGTCGTCGATGTGCAGCGCCTTGATGCGGCTGCCCAGCCGCATGATCCCGGGGATCTGGTTTTCGCTGGTGCGGTGGGCGTGGCCCACGTCCCAGCAGATGCCCACCAGCGGCGAAGCGCAGGCGTCCATGAGCTTTTCCAGCTCAATAGCGGTGGAGCCGAAGCGGCGGCGCTGATCCCGGTCGCACATGTTTTCAAAGGCCAGGCCGACGCCCAGCTTGTGGGCAAGCTCCAGCTCCTGATCGAAAATCTTGAGGTTTTCCCGGATGTTTTCGTCCAGGTCATAGCAGCTTGATCCGGGCGCGGTTTCAGGATGCAGCACGGCCCATTTTACGCCCAGCATAGCGCTGATCTCGATGGCGCGCAGGAGCATGCTCCTGAAATACTGCCGATCCTCTTCCGTATCCAGCTTGTCCAGCCTGCCGCGATACGGCGGATGCGACTGGGAAAAGACCATCCCCAGCTTTTCCGCTTCGTTCCGTATCTGATCCACCTGCTGCTTCCAGTCATCCAGATGCAAGGTGGTCTGCCGTCTGGACAGGGGGCATAGGTTCATGTCCAGCACCCTGAAACCGGCGTCATGGCAGCGCCGCACCGATTCCAGATAGGAGATGCGCTCTTCCCGGCCCCGCCGGTTGAAGAATAAGGAGGTCATGGTTCCCAGCCGCATGGTGATCACTCCGCCTTTCCATATTGGTTGCCGCGCGTAGGGTTCTTTTCCCGAAAAGACGCCTGCCACGGCGCAGTGACATGGCAGGCGTCCGATGATCCGGGTCAGTCAGCGTCAGGAGGAAGTATCAATCCACCAGACCGTAGGCGGCCAGCTGCTCCTCAGCGGCGGCCATGTAAACGTCAAACTGGAAGTTGTCGTTCAGCTCGCCGATGAACTTGTCGTATTCTTCCTGGGTCAGCTCTCGTTCGCCGTAAATGAAGGCCAGCAGCTGCTGACGGGCATAGCTTTCCATGTCTTCCAGATAGATTTCTTCCGGCTCGATGACCAGGCTGTTGTAGATCCAGATGCGGTTGGCGGACGTGGTCGCCTCAAACACGTGCTGGGCTTCGGGGAACTTGACCTTGAGGTATTCCAGCTCCTTGCGGCTGAAAATCTGGTAGGTGGATATGTAGTTGGCGGCGGTGGCGTTCTCAGTCATCTTGATATCGCCGTTCTCGTCGCGCACCCAGTGGTCGCCTTCGATGCCGTAGAAGATCAGGTTGCTGCCTTCTTCGCCGATGATGTAGTCGATATACTTGAAAACAGCCTGCAGCTTCTCTTCGCTGATTTCCGCGTTGATGGCCATGATGACGTTGGTGGTGCTCAGGTCGCCCGTGAACATCGCTTCCTCCGCGCCCACCTCGCTCTTGAGGGTGGTGAAGAAGCTGGTAACGGCATTGGGGTTGACGCTGTGAATCTTGTCCTGGCCGTACTGCTTCCAGGTGCCGGGCCAGGTGACGGCGTTCATGCCCACCTGACCGGCGATAAACTTATCGGTGCCGGTGGTGGTCAGGGCGTCGTTGTCCACGATCTTGTCGTCCACAAACTTCTTGCACCATTCCAGTCCGGCCAGCATGCCGGGCTGCAGCAGGGTATTGGTCACCTTGCCGTCGCGGATGATGATGTAATTGCCCAGCGCGGTGTCGAAGCTGCCCATGATGGTATCGAACAGGAAGATGCCGCCGTTGCCGGGCTTCTGGGCGGTCAGGCCCAGGGTGTCCTGCATGCCGTTGCCATCGGGGTCATCGTAGGTGAAGGCATGAGCCACGTCGTACAGATCCTGCACGGTCTCGGGCATTTTCAGGCCCAGCTTGTCCAGCCAGTCCTGACGCACGGTCACGTTCAGCTGGCTCTTGGAGCCGTCATACAGCTGGGGCAGGCCGTAGAGGACGCCGTCCACATAGGCCGCGTTCAGCTGCGTGCTTCCCAGCCAGTCAAAATAGCCGGCCAGCTCCTTGTCCTTGTAGGGAGCCAGATCCAGCAGCAGGTCCTGACGGCCCCAGCTGATCAGGTGGTCAATGTCGATGCGGTACATGTCGTAGACATCCATGCGGGTGCCCATGCTCTCGTAGAAGTTATCCACCAGGTCGAACTTGACAGAAACGCCGATGTCCTTGAGAATCTTCTGATAGACGAAGTCGTCCGCGGGATCGGACGGCCAGCCGTTGCCCAGGGTATTGACAGCGATGCGAATCTCCACCGGCTCATCCGCAAGGGCAAACGAGCACAGGCTGAGCAGCATGACCGCGGCGAGCAGCAGGGAAAACAGTTTTTTCATGGTGACACGCTCCTTTTTATCTTTTTATATGCATCCGCATATATAGTTCTGATGAAAAAGTTCAGCCCTTCACGGCCCCTGCGAGGGTGCCCTGCACGAAGTATTTCTGGATGAAGGGATAGATCACGACGATGGGCGCGGTGGCGATGCAGACGGCGGCCATCCGCATGGTTTCCGGAGGCATCTCGTCCTCCACATTCAGGTCGATGGTGCGGGCGGCGTCGATCATGCGCCGCAGGATGACCTGCAGGGGCATTTTGTCCGCGTCCTGGATATACAGGATGGCCGCGGTATATACGTTCCAGTGGGAAACCGCGTAGTACAGGCTGATGGTGGTGATGATCGGCAGCGACAGGGGCAGCACGATGCTGAACAGCACCCTGAACTCCCCGGCCCCGTCGATCCGGGCGCTTTCAAACAGGTCATTGGGCAGGCCCTCAAAAAAGGCTTTCATCACGATGAAGTTGTACACCGTCACCAGGCTGGGGAAGATCAGCGCCCAGAGGGTGTTGATCACGCCGGTCTCCTTGACCACCAGATAGGTGGGGATGGTGCCGGCGCTGAAAATCATGGTGAATACGATCAGCTTGACAAACAGGCTCCGCCCCGGCAGATAGGGCCTGCTCAGGGGATAGGCCAGCATCATGGTGACCAGCATGTTGATGGCGGTGCCCACCACCGTAATGAAAGCGCTGTTTTTCAGCGCGCTGAGCAGCATATCGTTCTTTAACATGAAACGGTAAGCGCTCAGGGTGATTTCCCGGGGGATCAGCACGAATCCGCCGTTGCGCAGCACTTCCTCCATGGGCGTGAGGGAGTAGCTGATCACGAACAGGATGGGGATCAGGCAGGCCAGCCCCACCAGGGTGATGATCAGCGCGATCAGAATCTCAAACACGAAATCGTTCTTTGATTTTACCATAGCGAACTGTCCCACTTTCTGGCGAGCGCGTTGGTGCCCAGCACCAGACCGCAGCTGAGAACCGATTTCAGCAGGCCCACGGCCGTCGTCAGGCTGTACTGCTGTTTGCCAAGGCCCTGGGTGTAGACCCAGGTATCAATGATCTGGGCGGTGGAGGAAACGCGGTCATTAAGGAAGATGTACACCTGCTCGAAGCCGCCGTCCAGAATGCGGCCTACTTTGGTGATCAGCAGCACCACGAAGATGCGGCCCAGGTTCGGCAGCGTGATGTACCAGATTTTACGGAACCTGCCGCAGCCGTCGATGGTGGCCGCTTCGTACATGCAGGTATCGATCCCGGTGATGGCCGCCAGGTAAACGATGCTGCTCCATCCAAGGCCCTGCCACAGGCTGGTGCCGATCAGCACGCCGCGGATATAGGCTTTGTTGTTCAGGAAAGGAATGGCGTCTCCGCCTAACTTTTTGATGATATTATTGACGACGCCGGTGCTCTCGCCCAGCATGGTGGTGCAGATGCCGAAAATGATGACCCAGCTCAGGAAATGGGGCAGATAACTGACCGTCTGGATCACCCGGGCGTAGCGCTTGAACATGGTCTCGCTGATGGCCAGGGCAAAGATCAGCGGAGGGATCATCTGGGCGATCAGCTTCCCGATGCTGATGATAAGCGTATTGGCAATGATCTGGGTGTTGGCCGGACTCTTGAAAAAGCGCTGGAACCAATAGAGCCATTCCTTGCCGTCTTCCCACAGCCAGGGGCTGTCGGAAATGCCTTTTTTCAGGGAAAAATTCTTGAAGGCGATCTGAATGCCGTACATGGGAGCGTATTTGTAGACCAGGAAATAGAGTATACCGGGAACGATCATCAGATACAGCGGCCAGTACAGGCGAAGCGCTCTCATGAAACGCGCGCTGAACGGCTTGGCTTTCAAGGTTGGCTGTGGGACTGACTGCGCCATGATCATCTCTCCTCATATCCGCCTGCCGGGAACGAAACTTTTTTTTCGTACATTTATTATTTGGCTGCAATTATACCATATTACACACAAAGGCCAATAGGCTGGTCCAGGTGTGTGTTTACTCTGCGCGTTCTCTAAACAATGCTTGCTTGTGTTTTTTCACCATGGTATAATAAGGACGAGCGCACGGGCGAAGCCGTGGCGCGTGTCGGCGGCTCCCGATAGGGAAAGACGCCGACCGTCATGGTATAATCTACGGGGAACACGTGATTTGCCATCTCGAGGGAGGGAGAATATGCTGGAATGCAGGGATCCGAAGCATCCGCTGACCGCCACCGAAAAGCACGTCGTGGATTATCTGAACGAAAACATCGGGCAGATCGCTTCTTTATCCATCAACGATATATCGGAAGGAGCATTCGTGAGCAACGCCACGGTTTCGCGGGCGATCCGCAAATGCGGGTTTTCCAGCTTTATTGCCGCCCGCTTTCATCTGGCGCAGGAACATGCTGGCACCGGCGAGCAGATTCAGGCCAACCGCATTCTGGCGGAATCCTATGCCGAGTGCGTGCGCACCATCGAACGAATCAACATCAACGATATTCTCACCACAGCCCACCACATCATCCGGGCTTCCCGGGTCATTGTGCTGACCAGGAGCTTTTCCCGCGGCGTGGCGGAGGACTTCTGCGTTCAGCTGGTGAGTCTTAAATGCAACGCCCTGGTGTTTTACGACAACGACATCATGGAGCGGATCGACCTGTACCTGAACCCGGACGATATGGTCATCGTGCTGACCCTCTACAATTCCACCCCGGCGCTGTATGAAGCGGTGAAGCTGGCCAAGAAGGTCGGGTGCTATGTGGTCACCTGCTGCTGCCGGACGGGCACCAACCTCCAGGATATTTCGGACGTCACCATCCTTGGCTATTCCGCTTCCCTTCCCGGTGAAAAGAAAAACATCTCCTTCTCCCGCCTTCCGCTGATGCTGATTACCCGAAGCATTGCCCAGTATATCGCTGTGATCAAGGACCCGGACGCCGCCCAGCCCTTCCTGGATAAGGACGCGCTGTAAAGCACGTTTGTTGAATACGGCCATATTATAACCGAAAAATACGGAAAATTGTTTTCTGTATGGACGCAATCGGCTGTAAATCATTTTCAGAATATGCGTTTATACAAGGTATCACGATCTTTGGGGTTACAGCACCCTGGCGTCCGGCAGCGGTTCCAGCTGGACGCCTTTTTTGCGTAGGATCGCGCGAATCTCCTGTACATCCACCTGCCCCGGCTTGAGGCCCTTCCGCACGGCCAGAGCGGCGCCGACGCCCACGCCCTCAGCCAGCGCCATCAGCGGCGGCATCACCCGCGCGGAGCTCAGGGCCACGGCGTCCATGCTGGCGCAGCGTCCGCTGAACATCAGGTTATCAATGTCCGCGGAACAGGCCATGCCATAGGGCAAGCCATAGGGTCGCACCTTTTTGACGACGGTGCCGTTTCCGCCGCCGTCGTGGATATCGATGATGTAAGCCCCCAGGCCCACAGCCTCCCCGTCGATCACGCCGCCCAGCAGCGCTTCCTCCGTCAGGCGGCGAATGCCGTGAAAGCGCCGGGACTCCCGGACGCCGATAAAGGGATAAATCTGCGTGAGATAGCAGTTTTCAAAGCCCGGCACATATTTGCGCAGTACATCGATCAGCGCGTAATTCTGCAAATGGCCTTCGATCTCGGCGCGGGTCAGGTCCAGCGCGTCACTGCCGTCGATGCCCAGATGCCTTGTGCAGTTCAGGTGAACCTGGCCAGGAAGCAGGCTTTGGATATAGATCATGGTGTCCCTGTCCACCGGCAGGATTCCTTTCTCTTTCAGATCCAGAAACAGCCTGCGCAGGCCGACCATGACGTGATGATGGGGGTTGGAACGAAAATAGCCTGCGTCGTATCCCGGATAAGTCTCGATCGTGGGGGCAAGTTCAGACTGCTCGGGATGCTCCTCCAGGAAGCGGATCGTTTTATCCGTATCGACGCCCGCTATGGTGCACATCAGGGTCGGCGGCTGCAGGGTGCCGGTGCCCTTCTGCCCTTTCTCATAGCGGCAGCCCGCCATGTAGCCCACGTCGCCGTCGCCGGTGGCGTCGATAAAAACCTTGGCTTTGACTTCGATCCTGTGGGCTTTTCCAAACAGGGTCACACTGTGGAGGATGCCGTTATCCACGTTGACGTCGATAACCTCGGTGTGGAGCAAAAGGTCAACGCCCGCCTCCCGGCATTTCTCAAAGGCGACGATCTTGAACACCTCGTGGTCGTAGATCGTCACGGAATTGTGCATGGGGCACCAATAATGCCGGCTCGCGGCGTTTTTTTCGGCCAGCGCGTCGATCAGCTCCTGCGCGATCCCCCGGATCACCTGATTGCCGTCCTTGTCCAGGTATCCCAGCAGCGGCAGGCCGATGGTCAGGTTGCCGCCCAGATAGCCGTTCTTTTCCACCAGCAGTACCTTCGCGCCCTCCCGGGCCGCGGCAATCGCGGCGGGCAGACCGCCGGGGCCTCCGCCGATGATTGCGATATCGTAAGTCAGTTCGGTTTTATTCATGGTGATTCTCCTATGATCATACTTTTGGGCTGAAAAGCAGTTCGCCCAGCCTTTCCATCAAACCGTTCCGCCCGTTTCCGAAAGCATCGGCCAGGGCAGCGTATTCCCGGTACAGAGCATCATAGACCCGATGTGCCGATGGATTCGGCTGGTAAACCGTTTCGTCGCGGCTTCGCATCGCTTCCGCGGCGGAAAACATGTCACGAAAGCCGGAGCGCTCTTTGGCGGAAACGGCGGCGTAAATGGCCATGCCGAGAGCGGGACTCTGGCCGCATCGGCTGACGCGCAGCGGCATTCCCAGCACGTCCGCGTATAGCTGCATTAGCAGGGAATTTTTCCCAGCAATCCCTCCGCAGGCAGTCACGGAGGATATGGGCACCCCGGCCCTTGTGAAGGTGTCCAGTATCAGCCGCGCGCCGAAGGCGCTGGCCTCCAGCAGAGCGCGGTAAATATGCTCGGGTTTTGTTTTCAAGTTCAGGCCCAGGATCATCCCCTTGAGCCGGCTGTTGCCGAAGGGTGATTTGTTGCCGTTGAACCAATCCAACGCCAGCAGGCCCGTTTTCCCGGGCGCAAGCCCGGCGGCCAGATGCGTCAGCCATTGCTGCACGGTCATGCCGCGGGCCCGGGCGTCCTCCGCGTATCGCCCCGGAACGCAGGTATCCGCAAACCACTGAAAGCAGTCGCCCACGCTGGCCTGACCGGCGGCATAAGTCACCAGTCCGGGACAGCCGGTATCCGGCAGGCAGCCGGTGACCCCTGAAACCGGGCATGGCGCGTCGTGCAGCAGCAGAATGGCGGTGGAGGTCCCCACGACCATCATCGCCTGGCCCGGCGAGGTGACGCCCAGGGCCGGCATAGGCGCGTAACCGTCCATCTGGGCGGCGGAAACGGCAATCCCCGGCTGCAAGCCCAGCCGATAAGCCATATCCGGGCAAAGCTCCACCGCCCGTTCGCCCGGCGTCACCGGGGAAACGCCGAAGCGGTCAGCCAGCTTTTCCCGGGGCAGATGGGCCAGTTCGGGATGAACAGCCCCCCAGAAATCCGCTCCGGGATACCCTGCTTTGCTCCACAGGGCTTTGGCGGCAGCCATGGCGGCGCTGAACATGGGGCGGCCCGCCAGCAGGGAAACGAGATAATCGCCCGCCTCCACAAAGGCGTCGGCGGCATCGTAGACCGCGCGGTCCTCCTCAAACACCTGCAGCACCTTGGCAATCAGGCACTCTGGGGATATTTTGCCACCGTACCGCGCCAAATCAAAGCCCCGCGCCCGGCAAACCTCGGTCAGGCGCTCAGCCTGGGCCGCCGCGCCGTGATGCTTCCACATTTTGCACCAGGCGTGGGGACGGCTGGCAAAGGCGGGGTTTTCACACAGGGGCCGAAAACCGGTGTCCAGGGGAATCACGGTGCTTGCGGTAAAATCCACGCCGATGCCGATGATCTGGCGCGGATCAACGCGGCTCTGCGACAGCAGGGCGGGCACGACGGTTTCCAGGCCCAGGACAAAGTCCCCAGGATGCTGCAAACACCAACTGCCAGACAGTGGCGTGCCGTCCGGCAGCGCGTCGGTGAAGCAGCCGTGAGGATAAGAAAAATCCGCCACCGCGTCAATCTGTCCGTTCAGGCGGACCAGCACGCCCCGGCAGCTCAGGGAGCCGTAATCCAGACCGATTGTATACAGCGCTTCAGGCATGGGAATCCTCCCGCGCCGCGTCGGCGCTGAACAGGCGCACATCGCCCCCGCCCCAGGCGGTCAGGTCGGACAGTGTCACGGTTCGCGCGTCCGGCGGCAGCTGGATGCGCAGCAGCGCCCTGCGGTTGTTTTCCACCCGGAAAGACATACCGCCCGCTGTGACGGTGCAGGAGCGCAGCAGATACGCGGGCATGGAGACCCGGGCTTCCGGCCAATCCACATTCGTGCGCATGGCGAATTTCCGATACCGGGCATCCGAAGAAATGCTCCTGCGGGAAAAATCCGGGTCCAGGGCCAGGCGCAGGGCGGCGCAAGGCCTCTCCAAACGCAGGGTCAGTTCTCCGCCCGCAGGTAAAGAAATGCAGTTAGCGTTTTCACCATGGGGCCGCTCCCAGCCGTTTTCCAGGACGCGGCGTTCTTCTTCCGTCACCAGGGGCGTCACCCTGCCCGTTGGCACGCGCAGGTGACCTGGAATGAAGCAGCCGTCCTCCAGCAGCGTTTCCTGCAATTCTTCGATATAGCGGGCGGAGACCTGTACGGGCAGGCAGCCGTGCCGAAGCGCCACCGCCGCCCCCGTGCCCGCCGCCTGGCCGATCACAGCGCAGGTCGCCATGACCCGGGTGGAACTGAGGGCCATATGGGTGGCGCTGATGTTTCGGCCCGCGAACATCAGGTTGGGCACGTTGACCGAATAGAGGCAGCGGAAGGGAATCTGATAGGGGGAGACAGGCGCGATATGCCTGGAGGAATAGCCCATGTATTTTAGTCCCTTCGGGCTGTGATTGTCCATGGTCCAGCCGCCGAAGGCAACGGCGTCGTCAAACGTATGGCCTTCCTCCAAATCCCGCTGGTTCAGAAGATACGGCCCTTCACAGCGGCGGCTTTCCCGCTTGCCGGGCAGGAAGCCCACCCATTCCAGCTCCCAGTTTTCCATGCCGTGATCGCCCTGGTTTTTGATGTGATCCCACACACCGTAGGCGACTCGCAGTAATTCTTCGTTGATTTCCTGGGCGTCTCGGATGGTGTCCTGCTCGCCGCCCAGCTCAATCCACCAGAAGTTGACCCCCGTTCCCGGCACGTCGTGATTTTTGAGGTACATGCTTTCGTCGTCAGGATAGCGGTACGCCCAGTCTGGCGGCGTGAAAGAGCAGGGATGGCCGGTGTCGCGGGCCTCAATCAGGCAGGTGGAGCCCATGGTGCATTTGTCCGCCGTCTCAGGCGCAGCGTATTCGTTAAATTCCGTCCTCTCTTCCCGGCCCACCCGATACCTGGCCCCGGAAAGCTCCGCCAGGATGCTGTCGCCGGAGGAATCTATGAAAAGCTCCGCTTCCACCGTGTGGAAGGTATAGCTGTTCAGCTGCCAGCCGGTAACGGATATGATGCGGTCGTCCTTCATTTCGCAGCCCAGGCAGGTGGTGTTCAGCAGCAGCGTCAGGTTTTTTTCCTGCTTCGCCAGCTGATAGAGCACCGAATCCCATACGGAATAGTTCATGGTGGGATTGCGGTAGATGTTCTCAAGCTCAACCTCCTGGATCAGGCCGGTTTCCCTGTTCTCCTTGCCGGCGGCCCCGCGCACCCACATGCGGATCTCGCTGGAAGCGTTGCCCCCCAGCATGGGGCGATCCTGCATCAGCAGCACGCGGGCCCCGTGGCGCGCGGCGGATACCGCGGCGAAAAGACCTGCCAGTCCGCCGCCGACCACACAGAGCTGGACGGCGTGACGCCTGGTTTCCTGAACGGTCAGCATAGGTTTCATTCTTCCTTTCAGAGCAACGCGCCGCATACCCCAGTGGCTGCTTATCCCTTGACGCCCGAAGTGGCGATGCCCTCTACAAAGTAACGCTGGCAGAAAATGAAGAGGATAACAACGGGGATGATGGCGCTGGTAGCCGCGGCCATATTCAGGTCATAACGCTGCAAATCGTCAAGCATATACCAGCGGATCACCTGGGAGATGGTATACAGCGGTTTTTTGACCAGGAAAATCAGCGGGGCCATGTATTCGTTCCAGCAGCTGATAAAGGACAGTACCATCAGCGAAATCAGGGACGCCTTGGTCAGCGGCAGCAGAATCTGGGCGAAGATGCGCGCATGTCCCGCGCCATCGATCTTGGCAGCCTCCATTAAATCATCCGGCAGGCCAATGTAGAACTGGCGCAGCAGGAAAATGGCGGTAGCGTTAAAAAAGTGGGGCAGGATAATGGACCACAGGTTATTGTACAGACCCACGGTTTTGAACAGGATGAAGCGAGGAACGATGGTGACTTCGGTAGGCATCATCATCGTAGCCAGGAACAGCGTAAACACAAAGCCTTTTCCCTGAAACTTGATCTTAGCGAAGGCGTAGGCGGCCAGTGAGGCGATGATCAACTGAGCCGCGGTGCCAAGCACGGTGATGAAACCTGTGTTCAGATAGGCTTGCAGCATGCTGACGTCGGGGTCCGTCCACACAGCGGCGTAGTTTTCCCATTTCCATACCTCAGGCAGCCAGCGCCAATTGGCGGAAAACACTTCGTTGGTGTTCTTTACGGAGGAGGTGACCATCCAGACCAGCGGCAGCAGGAATGCAAGGGAAAGCAAGCCAATGATAACGGTTTTGACGACTGCGCAGAACGCTTTTTTATTCTTCATCTTCATCGTTTTTTAGCCTCCTTCCTCAATAATGCACCCATTTTTTCTGGCCGACAAAGTTGATGGCGGTAAACAATATGATGATCAGCAGCAGCACAACGGATTGGGCGGAGGCGTAGCCATGGGCGTAATCCGAAAAGGCCGTGCTGTATATTTCCTGCACGATAGACGTGTTGGACGCGATGGAGGAACCCATCGTAAACACGTTGACAGAGCCGAATATTTTGAAGATGGCGATTAGGCGGACGATCACCAGGTAAAAGGTGGTGGGGGAGACCATGGGCAGGGTGATCCGCGTGAACTGCTGGAAACCGTTGGCCCCGTCGATGGTAGCCGCCTCGTAAAGGCTTCGCGGCACGTTTTGCAGCGCGGCCATATAGATGATCATCACATAGCCCAGGGAGGTCCAGATCACCAGGAAGATGATGGGGATCTTGCTGACGCTGGGCTCCACCGTCCATTTGACGGCTTCGCTGATCCAGCCTCCGCTCATCAGCGCCCGGTTGACCAGTCCATCCTCGCGGAAAAGGAACTTGAACACCGCGCCAAGGGCTACGATGGAGGAGATATAGGGGATGAAGTAGGCCAGGCGCAGCAGCTTTTTGCCGTAGATTTTGCCGTTGAGCACATAGGCAATCACCAGTCCCAGAATGATAGAGACAGGCACGGTGGTGAAAGCGTATACGAAGGTGTTGACGATGGCCTGCAAAAAGCGCCTGTCCGCCAGAATATCCTTGAAGTTGCTCAGACCCACCCAGCTGATATATTTGCCCAGCTTGGCTATATCCTTTACTTTCAGGAAGTTGAACTTGGTGAAGGAGAGAATCAGCGTGAGGAAAAAGGGAAACGCAATCAGCAGGAGATATGACAGCAGCGCAGGCGCGATGAAAGCATACCCGGCGATATTTTCCTTGAGCTGATTTCGGTTGTGTTTTCTTCTGGCCATGGGACGACCTCTTTTCTGTCACAAAAGAAAGGAAGCGCCCGGCGGGGCGCGGGCCCCGCCGGGAAAACGGAGTGATTAACGGGCTTTTGCGATTTCCTCGTCGGCCAGCTTGGTCAGCTCGGCCAGCGCTTCTTCGGGGCTCATGGTATCGTTCAACGCATACATGGTATATTCCGCCATCAGGGAGTTGACCTTGGAGTAAGCGGTCAGTTCATCCTCATAGTAGGAAGGATTGGTGGACACGCCCACAACACGCTTGAAGGATTCCACGTCCACATATTTCGCCGCTTCTTCCTCAGAGCCGAACAGCAGGGCCAGAGCGGAACCGGCCTCGGTGCCCTTCCAGTTGGGCTGGTGACCGGCGGCGGCCAAGTACTTGACGCCGTAAGTAGAATACCATTTGAGGAAAGCCCAGGCGGCGGGGAAGTTTTCATCGTCCCGATCCAGGCAGATGCCGGCATGGGAGAAGGGAGAAACACCGCTCATGTAGTTGGTCTGCCCCTTTTCTACCACGGGCCAGGGAGCGAAACCGGTGATGAAATCCACACTGTAGTTGGCGGTGTCAGGCAGGAAGCGAACCATATTGGGGGTCAAAGAAGAGTTGGTCATGCGCTCCACCAGGAAGGTCTGCTGCGCCTGCAGGTTATCGCCGCGGTAAATGGACTTCGGGAACCAGATCTTTTCCACCACTTCGGCGTTGTACTCATCCTGCAGCGCTTTGATCATGATGGGGTTGTCGAAGGAGGAGGTGCCGTCCTCGTCGTAATAGGCGTTCTTGCCCACCACAGAGCCGTACACATAGGTGTAGTAGTTCTGGCTGTGATAGCTGGAGCCCCCGTATACCTTCACGCTGCCATCCTCGTTGTATTCGGTCATCGCCTTGGAGGCGGCAAAATACTCGTCCCAGGTCCACTCAGTGGGCAGCTCACCCAGGCCGGCGGCATTCCATGCGTTCATGTTGATGGCCACATAATAGCTCAGGCCTCCGCAGGGGAAGGTGTAAATGCAGTCGTCAAATACGAAAGCATCGCTGCCCCAGTTGGCAACCAGGTCGATGCCCTCCTCTTCCACCAGATCCGTCAGATCGGTATACATACCGGCGTCCCAGCGCTTGTAGGCATTGGACAGGCCGAAGGAAGCCAGCACGTCCACTTCACCCGCCATGATGGAGGTATTGACGGACAGGTTGCCGTCGGAGTTGCTGTTGTAGGTGTTCAGGTTTACCTTGATGTTGGGATAGGTTTCGTTGAATTCTGCGATCAGCGCGTCCATGCCCTGAGAACCTTTGAAAGGCATCCAGAAGGAGATTTCGCCGGAAATGGAGGTGTCATCCTCCAGGATCCAGCTGGTGATGTCTTCGCCTGACGCCAGACCGGCGCAGGGGATCAGCAGCAGTACTGCCAGCAGCAACGCGAGAACTTTTTTCATAGTGAAGCCTCCTTTTATTTTATCATCGGGCATGCCCGATCATATTCAAGTGACGGGGTTACAGATACGCCTTGTTCTCCAAGAGGCGGCGCCGCAGAAACTGTGCGTCCAACTGGCGCGGCGTCACGCCCTGACGGATAGCCAGAGCTGCAGCCGTTCCCGCGGCCTGGCCCATCCCCATGCAGGGCGGCATGACGCGGATGGCGCCGGCGGCGGTGGAGTCAGCGCTGACGCAGCGTCCGGCCAGCAGCAGGTTTTCCACGCCGATTGGCAGCAGGCAGCGATAGGGAATCCCGTAATAATCCCCTTCGATGGGCGTGTATTCATTGCTGGTGGGGCCGAAGCGTCCATGCACGTCCACGGAGTTGGCGGCCAGAAGGATGCTGTCTTCGGGCACCTGGGCTGAGATCAGATCTTGGGCTGTCAGCCGGTAATCGCCCCGGATGTGGCGGCTCTCACGGATGCCTACATAGGTAGCGGTGCTCTTCAGCCGCGCGTTCTGACAGCCTGGCACATATTTATTCAGGAACTGCATGATGATTTCGGCTTGGCGGCGTCCTTCCACCTCGGCGGCAGTCAGGCTTTCGTTATCAGTGCTGTCCACGCCCATGATCCGGGAGGTGTTAACGCACCACTCATCGGGCTGGGGCATGCGGAACAGGCCGATGGATACGCGCTGCAAGGGCCAATCCCCCTGCGCCCGGGCTTCGGAGACCCGCCAATGCAGCGAACGGTAATTGACGCCGTCCTTGCGGTAAAAGTTGTGCAGGTTGGCTTGGATATCCGCTTCCAGCGCCGCTGCGTCCACCCCGCAGATATGGAAAAACATGGTGGCAGGCTGAATGAGCCCCAATGCTTCGTTGCCCATTTCAAAGGGCACTCCGGCCCGGGCCGCTACGTCGCCATCGCCTGTACAGTCGATGAGCACCCTACCCCGGACGATCTCGATGCCCCGCTTGGAAGAGACGACCGCGCCTGTCAGCGTCTCTCCTTCCATCACGGGCTGCAGAAAATCGGTGTGGAACAGCACCTTGACCCCGGCCTCTTCCATCATATCGTCCATCAACCGCTTGAGGCCCTCCGGCTCAAAGGGTGTCACATGGTCGTGCCCCACCACGATCCAGGAGGTGAAGCCGGTGCCCGCACGCACAGCGGAAGGATGCAGGGCGCAGCCCCGCGCTACCATGCGGTCCACGATTTCTTCAAAGAGCCCGCGGATGATCATGGTTTCACCCTTACGGTCATAGCAGGTCATGAAGGGGCCAACCAGCCCCCGGGTGGCGCTGCCTCCCAGACAGCCGCCCTGCTCTACCAGCAGCACGCTTACGCCCTCCCGAGCGGCGGCGATGGCGGCGCACATCCCTGCCGGTCCGCCTCCGATGACGAGCACGTCGGCGGACAGCGTGTCCCGGACGGGCGTCAGGTTGATTTGCTCCATAAAGCAAGCCTCCAAAGTGTATTCAGCGTGAAAGTACGCTGTTTCTGAAAACCATATAAGGCGAAATCGCGACGCTTTCGGCAGGACGGTCCGGCTCCCGGATGCGGCGCAGCAGGCACTTGGCTGCCTTGGAGCCCATTTCCTCCTTGCGGATGTTCACGCTGGTCAGGGCAGGAATGGCGTAACCGCACACAGAGGAATCCTCATAGGCGATGATGGATATTTGATCGGGCACGCGCACGCCGATCTCATACAGATAGCGCATGGCTCCCAGGGCGCTTTGCCCGTTGGCGGCCACGATGGCGTCGGGGCGATTGCCTGCCTCCCAGAAGGCGCGGAAGGCTTGATAAGCCGTGGCTCCGTTGTTGGCGGAGGATCGAATGTTCCAGTCCTCCCGGAAGGGCAGCCCGGCCCGCTCCAGGCCCTTCCGGTAGCCGATCAGGCGCGAATTACGGGCTCCCGGCGGGGAGTAACTGTTAAGCAGGCAGATGTTCCGATGGCCTGTGCGGGTGAACTCCTCCATAGCCAGCAGATTGCCTTCTTCAGGGTCGGCATAGATGGAATCGATGCCTTCCTCATGGCAGTCCACGCCAACCAGTACAAAGGGAAGGCCGGTTTCCCCCAGAGCGGACAGAAAGGCCGGGCTGTAGGGGCGGGAAACCACAAACAGGCCGTCCACCCGCTTTTCTGAGACCAGCCGGGGCAGGGCGGCACTCTCCACGCCGCAGCAAAAAGCCTCGGTAATCAGGCCGTAACCCGTGCTTGCCAGGCCGGACATGATGCCGTTGAAAATATTGAAGGAACACAGACCAATGTGCTGGTCGTTATCATAGGAGATCCGCGTACTGTCGGGGAGGTAATCTTTCATGAAGATAACGCCCAGATTTTTCGTCACACGGGAAGAAAGGCCCCGAGCGTTGCTGTTGGGCACGTAGCTCATCTCCTCGATTACCCGCTCCACCAGCTTGCGGGTCTCCTCCTTGACCAACTTGCTGTGGTTGATCACCAGGGAAACGGTACTGCGGGAAACCCCGGCGCGTCGGGCGACATCGTTAATGGTGGGCATTGAAAACATCTCCTGAATCATTTGGACCGCTTCAAAAACCGTGCAAAAAAGAAATTGGATCGCTCTAATTATTGATTTTAGTGTATCACCCCCGCGTCAAATTGTCAATCGTATTTTAAAAAATTTTTTGCCGATTTATTTTTCCATTTTCCTCTTGACAGTATCCGCAAGGGGCTTTATACTTTTATTGTGGTATGCATGCTTTTATTTTTGAGTATCATTTGGAGCGGTCTAAATTTCATTGGGAGAGAGGGAGAACCATGCGGCAATTTTCGGATGGATATCTGCGGGAGTACGACGTGATCGTGGCGGGAGGCGGTCCGGCGGGAATCGCTGCCGCGGTGTCCGCTGCCCGCTGCGGCGCGAAAACCGCCCTGATCGAGCGCTTCGGCATCCTGGGCGGCATGCTGACCTCGGGCCATGTGCAGCCCATCCTAGGCCGAGCTGAAGGCTATACCATGTACGATGAAGTAGTGGCATTGCTGCATCGCGGACACGAGGAAGCGCCCCGCGTCACCACGCGCAGCGGCGACGAGATCGGCTTGGACTTAGAGGAGGCCAAGCATCGCCTGCTCAAGCTGTGCCTGGAAAACGGCGTGTATGTGTACCTGCAGACCCCGGTCATCGCGCCGATCATGGAAGGAAGCCGCGTGACGGGTTTGCAGGTCTGCACGCCTCAGGGCCCGGAAAATCTGCGGGCCGCCGCCGTGGTGGACGCCACGGGCGACGGCTATGTGGCCGCCATGGCAGGCGCGCCTTATCAGATCGGCCGTGACGACGGCCGCTGCCAGCCCGCCACCCTGGAATTCACCGTGGAAAACGTGGACGAAACGCACCATTTTGCCTGCTACGGCGGCAGCGATCCCGTCACCCTGCCGGACGGACGCAGGTACAGCGAAGTGTGCAAGGAAGCCTGCGCCCGGGGCGAACTGCCCGAAAACGTGAGCATCGTCCGCATCCATTACACACTGCGGCCCGGCGAGCGCAGCATCAACGCCACCCAGGCCAACGGCTTCGATACCCTGACCCCGGCCGGAGCGGCGGCGGCGGAATACCTGCTGCGGGAGCAGGTGGGCCCCGTGGTGGCTTTCCTGCGCAAAAACGCTCCGGGCTTTGAAAACTGCCGGGTCAAATCCAGCGCCACTGCCCTGGGCGTGCGGGAGACCCGCCGCTTCGTGGGCGAATATGTGCTGTCCGATACGGATGTGGAAACAGGCGCGCGCTTCCCCGACGTGGTGGTACACAAGGCATGGTTCCTGATTGATATCCACAATCCCGCCGGCGGCGGTCAGGCGGAGCGACATTCCCAGCCTGCCACGCCTTACGATATTCCTTACCGCAGTCTAATACCCCAGAAGATCAATGGCCTGCTGCTTTCGGGCCGCAACATCTCCGGGACCCATCGGGCCCACGCCTCCTATCGCGTGATGGGCGTTGCCTTGGCCACGGGCCAGGGCGCAGGCGTCGCCGCGGCGCTGTGCGCACAGCGGCGGGTAACGCCCCGGCAGTTGGATTATCACCTGGTGCAGCAGGAACTGATCCTGCGCGGCGCGCGTTTGTTTGACGAGGAGAAAACCAATGGATAAGCCTGAACCGATCCGCGTGCTATGCTATGGGGATTCCAACACCTGGGGCACCATCGGCCGCTGGCAGGCTTCGGACTTGCCTTCGGAACGCTATGACCGCGGCACCCGCTGGCCGCAGGTGACGCAGGACCTCCTGGGAGATGGCTATTGCCTGATCGAGGAGGGCCTGGGCGGACGCGGCACTATCTACGCCCGTCCCGAAGAGCCTTGGAAAAACGGCGAATACTACCTGCTGCCTTGTCTGTTAAGCCAGCGCCCGTTGGACTGGGTGATCCTTATGCTGGGCACCAACGATTTACAAATTTGCAGTACGATCACCGAAAACGATCTGGCCCGCGGTGTCTCCCGCCTGATCGACATCATCCAGGACTGCCCCAAGGCCGGGCGGAACAACACACCGCCGCGGATCCTGGTGCTGGCCCCGCCGGAAGTGCGTCCTTCCGACCCGGCAGGGCGCACCGAGGTGTACGCAAAGTTCCGCTGCGAGATCGGGCGCGGACTGAGCCTGCGCTTTCCCGCCGTGTACGCTGAGGTCGCGCGGCGGAAGGGCTGCCGTTTTCTCAACGCGCAGGAATACGCGCAGCCCGGGCAGGCGGACGGCGTTCATTTGGACACGGACTCCCATCGCCGGCTGGGCCGGGCGGTGGCGGATTATATTCGCACGCATCAGGAGGTATAAATGGAAACGTGGAAACGGGACGGCAGCGCCAGCGCTCTGTATATGAGATTTGACAAAATCCTGCGCTCCGCCCAGGGCATGGCCATTTGGGAAGATAACACCTTTATCCTCTACGATACGGGCGTGTGCGTGGTATACGACCTGAAAACGCGGGACGCCGCGCCTGTTGCGTCCTTTCCCTTGGGCAGCTATAACGACGGTCAGCCCACCAGGGATTACCTGAACCACGCCAATCACTGCATGTTCGGTTCGCTCCACTACGCGGGCAATCCTATCCCGCTGCTGTATGTGACCGTGGGCACGGGTATCGGCGCGGACGCGGACGGGTTTTATTACCGGATGAGCGTGGAGAACATCGTCGATACAGCGGAGAGATTCCGGGCGGAAACGCTGCAGACCGTCACCTATCAGCCGTCGGAAGCGGTGCCCGCCCCCTGGGAAGCGCCCTGCTGGGGCTGTCCCGCGTTTTTTGTGGACAATGAAGCAAACGCGCTGTATATCTTTTCCGCCCGCTACCGCACAAAGCGCGGCTGTGTGCCGGAAGGGGAACGCAACGCCTACATCATCACCCGCTTCGACCTGCCGCCGCTGTCGGCGGGCCCGCTGGTGCGCCTGACCGCCGGAGACATCCGCGATCAGTTCTCGGTGGAATCGGATGTGCTGTTCACCCAGGGCGGGCAGCTCAGGGACGGCGTGCTGTATTACACCTTCGGATATCCCAAAGGCGGCTATCCCGTGCAGGTCATGGCTTTTGACGTGCGTCAAAAGCGCCTGCTGTGGGAGGCGGCAAATATGGACGAGGCTTTCCGCGGCGAGGAAATCGAGTGCTGCGACTGGTACCGGGGCCAGCTTTTGTGCAACACCAACGGCGGCAGCCTGTACACGCTGCGCTTCCGGGAGGAGAAGGGGCATGGATGAATTTGTGTGTCAGCAACGGAAGGTGCCTGTAACGGAACATTGCGACGTGGCGGTGATCGGCGGCGGCCCCGCCGGTTTCGCGGCGGCGGTCTCTGCTGCCCGGAACGGCAAAAGCACCGTGCTGGCGGAACGCCTGGGCGCGCTGGGCGGCACGGCGTCTCTGGGGTATGTGAATCCCATCAGCGGCTTTTTCCAAAATGGCAATCGCGTGGTAGGCGGGCTCGCCTGGGAACTGGTGCAGCGACTGGAGGAGCTGGGCGCGGCCCGGGTGGAGTATCCCAAGGGGCACGTTTCTTTTCACCCGGAAGCCTGGAAGCTGACCGCCCAGCGGATGGCGCTGGAGAGCGGCGTGCGGCTGATGACTAACATGACCCTGAGCGGCTGTATGCTGGACGGGTGGCGCGTGACCCACGCGGTGCTGGACGGGAAAAGCGGCCCGGAGGCCGTAGCGGCCCGCTGCTTTATCGACGCCACGGGGGACGCTGACCTGTGCCGTATGGCCGGGGCGGAGATGATGCCCGCCAACACGCTGCAGCCCGCCTCTCTGTGCTTTGTGCTGGAAGGCGTGGACGTGACCACGCCGCTGCTGAAGGACAGCATCCATCACACTGGCGCGGGCGGCTCTCACTCGGTCAACGACACGATCCACGCCTACCTGGAAGCCTGCGCCCAAAGGGGCGAGCTGGAGCAGTTTGGCGGGCCCTGGTTCAACACCATGGTGCAGGGCGGCGCTGTGACGGTCAACGTAACGCGCCGGGCGGGCAACGCGGCGGACCGGGCGGAACTGACCCGGATGGAGTGCCAACTCAGGGAGGAAATGTTCCGCATCGTGGCGCTGCTGAAAAGGGAGTATCCCGAGTTCCGGGAATGCAGCATCGTGGCCTCTGGCGTCAACGCGGGCGTGCGGGAAACCCGGCGCATCCTGGGGCTGGACACCGTGACCGGCCAGGATATGCTGGCGGGCCGCCGCTGGCCCTGTCCCGTGGTTCGGTGCGCCCATCCCATGGATGTGCACGACGCCCGATCCTCCGCCCAGACCGTGGATTATTATGCCAGCGCCGCCTATGTGCCGCATACGGCGCTGATCCCCCGCAACCTGGACGGCCTGCTGGCCACGGGGCGCTGTATTTCCGCGGATGCCATGGCCTATGCCTCGCTGCGCGTACAAGCCACCGTCATGGCCATGGGCGAATCTGCCGGGCTGATGGCGGCGGAAATCTGCGATCATGGAGTCATTGATCCCAGTCGTTTGAGCGCGGCCATTCGGCAGCGGGGCGTGATCCCATCCGGTATGTAGTTTTTTACATGGGTATCTTTTCAGTCGATGATAGTTGTTGAACACTTTAAGTAAGATAGGAGTTAGAAGATAGGAGATTTATATAGTCGGATGCAAAAAGGAAAGCCGCAAGACCTGTTAAATGGATAATCTTGATAAATCTCCTATCTTCTCTTTCCTCTCTCCTATCATAATTTAACGTGTCCTTCAAGTAAGCGACTGAACAACTACTCGCAAGGGAGGATTTTCATGAAACAGTACGTGATTGGCGTGGATTTCGGCACGCTTTCAGGACGGGCCGTCCTGGTGGCCATCAGGGATGGCGCCATCACCGCTTCGTCCGTTTGGGAATATGCCCACGGGGTCATGGAGCAAAACCTTCCCAGCGGAAAACCGCTGCCGCCGGAATGGGCCCTGCATCATCCCGATGATTATCTGGAGGTGCTGGAACACACAATCCCCCAATTGATACAACTTGCTGGTGTCGGCGCGTCGGATATCGCGGCCATTGGGGTGGACTGCACGGCGTCCACCGTTCTGCCCGTCACAAAGGATGGGACTCCGCTGTGCTTTCTGCCGGAATTTGCAAACGAGCCCCACGCTTATATCCATTTGTGGAAGCATCACGCGGCGCAGTCCCAGGCGGACCGCATGACGGATAAAGCACTGGAGCTGGGTGAAACATGGCTTTCAGCTTACGGGGGAAAGGTGTCCTGTGAAGGCGCGCTGCCCAAGCTGTGGCAAATGTTGGAGGAAGCGCCGCGGGTATACGCCGCCGCCGCTTACTGGATGGAGGCAGCGGACTGGCTGGTGTGGCGGCTGTGCGGGAACCCGATGATGAGCGCCTGCTGTGCCGGATATAAATATTTGTATTGTGACGGCTATCCATCGGAAGAATATTTTTCCAGTTTAGACGCACGGCTGGCCCGCGTGATTCAGGACAAATGCTCCTTACCCATCGCGCCAATTTACAGCAAAGCGGGCACGATGACGGAGGACATGAGCCACCGTCTCGGCCTTTCTCCTGACACGGCGGTGGCCGTGGGCATGATCGACGCCCATGCTTGCGTTCCTTCTGCGGGCATTACCGGGCCGGGGGAAATGGTGATGATCCTGGGGACCTCCGCCTGCCTGATGACCTGCGGAGAAGCCTATCACAGCGTGCCGGGCTGCTATGCGGTGAAGGACGGCATCCTTCCGGGGCTGTGGGGTTATGAGGGCGGCCAGAACAGCGTGGGGGATTTGTTTGCCTGGATGCTGAGGAATTGCGTCCCTGCGCACGTTCAGCAAGCGGCGCGGGAACAAGGAGTATCCCTGCATGATTATCTATCAGAAATGGCGTCCCGGAAAAAGCCGGGGGAGAGCGGCCTCCTGGCCCTGGACTGGTTCAACGGAAACCGCAGCACGTTGATGGACAGCGGATTGACCGGCATGATCCTGGGCCTGACCTTGCAGACAGCGCCGGAGGACATTTACCGGGCGTTGGCGGAAGCCGCGGCTTTCGGCGCGCGGAGGATCATCGACAGCTTCCGGGAACAGGGCTTGCGCGTGAATAAACTATTGATCACCGGCGGCATCAGCCAGAAGAACAGCATGATGATGCAGATTTATGCCGACGTGTTAAATATACCAGTGCGCGTTCTCCCTTCGTCCCACGGCAGCGCGCTGGGTTCGGCCATTGCCGCCGCAACAGCGGCGGGATGCTATGGCAGCGTGGGGGACGCCATTGAGCATATGGCCGCGAAAGAGGAAAAAGTATATATTCCAAAACCAGAAAACAACAAAATCTATGGACGGCTCTATCCATTGTACGCGAAGCTGTACCGGCTTTATGGGCAGGAAAAAAACAGCGTGATGAAAGCCCTGCTTTCCATCAAACGGGGAGAAACGCAACATACAGAATGATTATACATCAAGGAGGAAATGATCATGGTCAAGATCACATTCATGGGCGCGGGATCCACAGTATTTGCCAAAAACGTGCTGGGGGACTGCATGCTGTCTCCCGTGCTGGAGGAAAGCGAAATCGCGCTGTACGATATCGACCCCGTTCGCCTGGACGACAGCAAGCGGATGCTGGAAGCCATCAACAAAAACAACGGCGGCAAGGCAACTATTCACGCTTATCTGGGTGTGGAAAACCGCAAGGACGCCCTGCGCGGGGCGAATTACGTGGTCAACGCCATTCAGGTGGGCCTGTACGAGCCCTGCACCGTAACCGACTTTGAGGTGCCCAAAAAGTATGGCCTGCGCCAAACCATTGCCGATACGCTGGGCATCGGCGGCATCTTCCGCGCCTTGCGCACCATTCCCGTATTACAGGATTTCGTCCGCGATATGGAGGAGGTTTGCCCCGACGCCTGGTTTCTTAACTATACCAACCCCATGGCCATGCTGACCGGCTACATGCAGCGCTTCACCTCTGTTAAAACGGTGGGCCTGTGCCACAGCGTGCAGGTGTGCGCTCCTAAGCTGCTGGAGGGCCTGGGCATGGAGTACAAGGATACCTATCAGACCCGAATCGCCGGTATCAACCACCAGGCCTGGCTGCTGGAGATCCGGGATGAAAACGGCGTCGATCTCTATCCCGAAATCAAGCGCCGCGCCCTGGCGCGTACGGAAAAGCACGGCGACATGGTGCGCTATGAAATCATGAAGCGCTTTGGCTATTATGTGACGGAATCCAGCGAGCACAGCGCCGAGTACACGCCCTGGTTCATCAAGGATAAGTATCCCGAATTGATCGAGCGCTTCAATATCCCGCTGGACGAATACCCGCGCCGTTGTGTAAAGCACAACGAAAAGTGGAAGACGCTGCGAGAGGAATTGACCAACAACGACAGACTGAACCACGAGCGCAGCAACGAATACGCCTGCCGCATCATGGAGGCCATGGAAACCAACGTGCCTTACAAGATCGGCGGCAATGTGCTCAATACCGGCCTGATCACCAATCTGCCCTCTAACGCCTGCGTGGAGGTGCCTTGTATGGTGGATTCGTCCGGCGTGCTGCCCACCGTGGTGGGCGATCTGCCCGAGCAGTGCGCGGCCCTCAACCGCACCAACATCAACGTGCAGCTGTTGACCATCGAAGCCGCCTGCACCCTCAAAAAGGATTACATCTACCAGGCCGCTCTGATGGATCCCCACACCCAGAGTGAGCTGAGCATTGACGACACCGTGGCCCTGTGCGACGATTTGATCAAAGCGCATGAAGGCTGGCTGCCGGAGTATACATGATTATAAGGAAACGCTGATTAAATATGGCGGTGCGATGACGAGCAGATTTTTTGTGAGATGCAAGTGTAAAACTCGAAGGTTTAGTGGGAGCTAAATCGAGATTTTTTACGCGCAGCATATCGCGGAAAAGATGTCGTCAGCGATGCCGCCGAATAAATCAGCGGTTCCTTATGTTTTTCATCAGTTTTGCCCTTAGGACCTGCATTCCTCGTTATAATTCAACCGGGAATGCAGGTTCGAGTGGGGCGGCGTGTTCGCCATGAACCCCGGCCAGACCAAGCTCAGCGAGGCGGAATACGCGGAGATGATCGAGAAGATCAAAGCAAAGCTGTAATAGCAATTGTCATGGCAGGAAATCTGCCATGGTTTTAATCTTGTACCAGGACGATGGGTATACCGGCTTGAACATGGACAGACCCGGATTGCAGAACCTGTTATCCGACGCAAAGAAGGGAATCATCAACCTGGTCATAAAGTGCGTTTCACCCCTGAACAGGTGGAGATGATTCACGGGCGGATGCGGGAAGCGCACACCGATAACCGCGAAGGATATATCCGCAAGATGGCGCTGGACGGCTTCATTCTGGAACTGGATTCCGCGCCGCTCAAGGAAATGTGCAGGCTCCTGCGCAGCATCAGCAACAACTTCAATCAGGTGGCGCGGCTCGCCAACACCAGCGGCCATGTTTATGAAACCGACCTGTTTGATATGTCGCAGAAGCTGAACCGGATTTGGGACGCGCAGAATCAATTGATCATGCGCCTCGGTTTTTTGAAATGAACCGTGCGGGGGAATCGGCTTTTTCAGCGGTTCCCCCGCGTTTTTTATGTACCTTCCCGCACAGGCATCGCAGGTGATGTTTCTTCTGTGGATTCATTTGGTCTTTGCGCCGTTTTTAATTTCTCGATTTGTTGTTTATCGACAAAGTGCGTACTGTATCCATCAGCACATCCACTGGGGCAGCATAACCTCTCTCTTTGCATTGGCGGTACATACGGGATTCCGTTCTCAGTGATTTGCTCTTGCAGTTTGTCCATGGCTTCCTCCTTCATTCGTGTCGGTTAGGTTCCTTTGTGGCGAAACGTGTGCGAGGCGTTCCACCGGATCGGGTTCGTCTGGATCGTGCTTCTCCTTTCTGGGCAGCTGTTCATCCAACTACTTAGCCATATTATGCTTCATACCCTGGCTTTTGGCACCGGGGTTATCATTACCATATCCTTCCAGCAGGTTCACCACACCCCACACGCCCAGGCCAGCGCCCAAAGCGATCACCAGCGTTTGCAAAGTAGAGATTGCGGAAGTAAAAAAGGCCATTCAATTCCTCCATTTCGTATATGCGTTTTATTGTGATGGGTAGAGAAAAGCGCCGTCCTTCGGTCACAGGACAGCGCCATAATCCAGGGGTTCGTCTCCATTCCAATCGGTATCATCTTCATACCAGTCGTCGGAATCATCTTCATCAACTTCTGCTTCCTCCACATCTATTTCCATGACAAAATAGAGTTCATAATCCTTTGGGGTCAGCTCGGTTGACAGATACCGTTCCACGTCAAAGGCGTTTTTCGGATCTGCGTCGGATAAATACTTGTACCAGGGATGCCGGGTCACGTCGTATTTATCCGAAAGAAACGGACGGACGCCACGCAGTTGGAGAATACATTTCCCGCCGTCCAGCGTGGCAAGCTCATCTACGCTCATCAGCTCCTTTCCCAATTTGGTGTAATTGAGGCTATGGGAAACCTCGCGCCCACGGGATTCGCCCGTATTGTAGCTGTCGATGGTTTCTTTCCCAAGGCTCTCCGTTAATTCCTTGAGCGTGGTTCTTTCCTTTCCGCCCAGGAATAAAACGCTGTCACAGTTGCCGACGATTACATCGGCGTTATCCTTATAGTTGGCCTTTAGCTGGGCCTGGGCTTGCAGGATCAGGCAGGCCGATATTTCCCGGCTGCGGATGGTGGCGATCAGCTTTTCCAGGTTCGGGATTTGCCCGATATTCGCCATTTCGTCGATCAGGCAGCGGACATGGACCGGCAGCCTGCCGCCGTACATGCAAATTACGGGTTAAGAAGGCCATTTGCACGGAGTTTTAGGGCCACCGTCACGGAGAAATAAGGCCACCCTGACGGAGAAATAAGGCCAGTGTCACGGAGCAAAAGGCCAGCCAAAGGTGTTGACAAACCCACCCCGG